>DATAFT010000231.1:0-5156 GCA_036257295.1 Thermoanaerobaculia bacterium | reverse complement strand
CGCACCGGCGCGCGTCGGCTGCACCGACGCGATCCTGCCGCGCGTCTCGAGATCGTCGCCGGGGCGGATCGGACGATGGAAGAACGAATCCTGCGAAGCGTGGACGCCGCGGTAGCGCTCGGGGCCGGCGGCGCCGAGACCTTCGCGCGCCCGCGCGCCGCTCACCACCGGCCACTCGAGCGAGACACAGAATGGCGGCATCGCCACCACGCCGCCTTCGCGATCGTCATCGAAGGCGGGCGGCACGGTGGCGCCGATCCCGGCCGCGTAGGCGAGGATCCGCCTTACGCTGATCCGTTCGCGAGAAGTGTCGAGGAGAGAACCGGCGGCGGCGCTGGAGATCGGCACGCCGCGCCCGCGCTAGACGACGTCCGCGAGAGTCTTGCCTACGGCCCGCAGGTACGACAGCAGCCCGACCCGGTTGATCGAGCGCAGCGCACGCGTCGAGACCTTGAGCCGCACCCAGCGCTTGAGCTCGGGCACGTAGATCCGCTTGTTCTGCACGTTGGGTTTCTGGAAGCGGTTGGTGACGTTGTGCGCGTGCGAGATGGCGCGCGCGCGCAACGGCCCCTTTCCGGTGATGTCACACTTCTTGGACATGTCTGCTCCGATCGCTGCTGTTCTATCTATCGACCCCTGGCGACGGCGGCCAACCGCTCACCCGCCAACCGCGCACCGAGAATGTTCCTGGCGACGGGGCCGATCTCGAGCTCGGCCAGGGGACCCGTGACGTAGAGGCCCGGTCCCCAGCGGAGGTTCGAGTCGACCACCGGGTAACCGCAGGCGGCGCATTCTAGCCCAAGCCGGCCGATCGTTCCATCCAGGAGGCCGCCGCCCGGCCGGCGCGGGTGAAAGCCGGTGGCGAGCAGGACTCCGTCCCCGCGCACCCGGTCGCCCGAGCCAAGGACCACCTCGACTTCGCCGCTGGCGACTGCCGCCCCCACCACCTCGTCGCGCAGCCTGCGCATCGCGCCGTCGCAGACCGCACGCTCCACCTGGTGCGCGATCTCGGCGGGCACCGACCCCCGGCGTCGCTCGCGCGCGATCACTCCCCGGCGCTCACCACCGCCGTCGAGCCGAGCGAACTCGCGCCAGCCGAGCGGCCCCATCCAGCGCGAGTCGGCGTCGAACTCATGGACCCGCACCTCGTGGCGGGCGAGCAGGGTGACCGCGCCGGGCCGACGCCCGGCCAGCCGGAGAGCGAGCTGGAACGCCGAGAGTCCCCCCCCGAGTACGACCGGCCGCGCCAACGTGAGCGCCTCCTCGATACGGAACCCGGGCTCGAACACGTGGCGGATGGGGGCACCAGCGCCGCGGAGCTCTTCGGCCCACGATGGCCACAACGGCTGGTCGGCGGATCCCACCGCGAGCACCACGCGGCGAGCGACGAGGTCGCCGGCGGTGGTCTCGACCCGCAGGCCGCCACCCTCGGCGTGCCCGATCTCGAGCGCTTCGCCGCGCACCCACACCGCGCGCAGGCCGAGCCGATCCGTCACCGCGTCGCAGTGAGCGTCGAACAGGCCGATCGACGGCCGTTGGTAGATACCGTGGAGCTCGTCACGCCGCCCCTGCCGCTCGGCGAAGCGGCGAAGGGACATGGGGTCGCCATCGAGGTGGTGCACGACCGAGGAGCGCAGGTAGTCGAGCCCGGTAGCCGCGGCGCACTGGCGGAACCTGGCCAGGGGCTCGGGGTGGGGATCGAGCACGCGGAGACGGTCGAGGGCCACACCCGCCTCCTCGACCAGCACGCGCGCGAGGAGCGCGCCGTGAATGCCACCGCCGACGATCAACCAGTCGAGCACGGCGGCACCTTTCCGGAGATTTTGACGACTGTCAAGCGGTGTTCGAGGCGCAGTCGCTCTGCTAGAGTCGCGCTCGGCCGGCATCCTTTTCTTTCGGGGCGTTTTGGTTTCATCGCAATCGGCCCTCCTACCGGAGCAGGAGGGGACATGCATCTTCCCCGGCAGCAACGGCGACATCGAATCGCCGATCTGCACGGAACAATACAGTTCGCGCATCCTGCGGTCGTGCTAGACCTCAGTCGGTCGGGTATCGCCGTCGAGAGTGGCGAGCGTCTGGTCCCGGGACGGATCTACCCGCTGCAGCTCGAGGGACAGGACGGGCTGCTGATCACGACCAGCGCGCGCGTGGTGTGGTGCAAGTTCACCGGCACCGTCCAGAACGAAGACGGCGAAGCGGCGCCCGTCTATCGCGCCGGGCTCGAGTTCCAGGGTGCGCTGCCGGAAGCGGCGAGCCTGCTGTTCGAGCGGCTCGAGGAGAGCGCGGCCGAGGACCTCGACACCAATCTGCGGGCGCGCCACAAGATGAGCGACCTCGCGTCGACGCTGTTGCTGCGCGGGCAGTCGACCTTCGACGTGCGGACGCTGAGCCGCAGCGGCATGGGAGCCGAAATGGAGTACAGCCCGCGCGTCGGCTCGATGCTCGAGTTCGTGCTGCCGCTCGACGAACCGCTCGAGCTGCGAGGTCGCGTCGCCGACGTCAACCCCGCCGCCGAGAATCCCACCCGCTTCCTGGTCGGCATCGAGTTCGTGAGCGTGTCGTCGCTGGCGCAGGGCCAGATCGACCGCTACCTCGAGAGCTTGAAGGCCAAGCTCACGCCTTCACAACCCTGACTGCGCGCCCCGGCGGGTCAGTTGGCCCGGCCCGTCACTCGGCCCAGGCGTACTCCATGTAACGCGCGGTGGTGGACGCCGCGTCGGCGCCCAGCAGCTTCGAGACCACGTGCAGAGACATGTCGATGCCGGCCGAGACGCCGGCGGCCGTCACCACCTTGCCGTTGTCGACGAAGCGGCGGTCGTCGTGAACGGTCGTGCGCGGGGCGTGCTGGCGCAGCGCCGCGATCGACCCGTGATGCGTGGTCGCCTCGAGGCCGTCGAGCAGGCCGGCGTGAGCCAGGACCATCGCGCCGTTGCACACCGATAGCACCTGCTCGGCGCGTCCTGCTGTGCTCTTGATCCAGCTCATCACGGCCGCGTTCGAGATCACGTTGCCAGCCGCGCCGCCGGGCACGATCAGGATGTCGGGCCGCGGCGCGCTCGCCACCGAGTACCGCGGCTGGACCTCGACGAAGCCCTGGCTGGTGACCGGCGCCATCGTGGGCGCGACGGTGAAGACGTCGAAGCGTCCGGCGGCGGCGAACACCTCTCCGGGTCCTGCGAAGTCGAGCAGCTCGACGCCGTCGTAGACGAGAATCGCCACCGTGCGCCGCGTCGCGGCCGATTCCGGATTCGGCGACTCCTTGGCGCCGACGTAGCGCGCAGGCTCGGCGACGAAGTTCTGGCGGCACTCGTCGGTGGCGAAGGTGTAGATGCGCCCCTCGTGAACGGCGAAGATCGAGGGATCGGCCGGCGCGCCGGGCACCACCGGGCAGCTCTCGTTCTGGATCGCGTAGCGCGCGGGATCGGCTGCGAACTGATCGCGGGTCGCGGCGGTGGTGAAGCGGTAGCGCAGCCCCGCGTGCGTCAGCTCGAGCTCCTCCGATCCGACGATGGTCTGGCCGCCGGCGAGACGAACGGGGTCATTGCCGCCGAGCGCGAGCGGAGCCTCCTCCGTGGCGGCTCGAGACGCGCGCGGCGGCACCGCGAAGACGACGAGCGCCACCGACGCGATCGCCAGCAGGTTGGTGATGGAACGGATCGAAGCTCGTTTCATGGCTCTCTCCTCGGTCGAAGATGAGGTCGGATCAGTTGGCGATCCCGGCATCCGCCAGCGCGCTGCGGCGCCGGACCAACGCGACGCGCCGGGAGTCGTCCCGCGCCGCGATCGCCCGCGACGGCTCCAGCGACGAAGGCGAGAAGCGACGGCGATATTCGGCCGGCCCGATGCCGAGGTGCCGCAGGAACGCGCGACGCATCGACTCGGTGGTGCCGAAGCCGCAACCGGTCGCGATCGCGGCCGTGGTGAGCGGCGTCTCTTCGAGCCGCCGGCGGGCTTCCTCGACACGGGCCACTTCCACGAACTTCGCCGGCGTGGTGCCGCTCTCGCGCCTGAAGACGCGCGCGAAGTTGCGGGGACTCATGTGCACGCGATCGGCGAGCGCCTCCACCGATAGGTCGGCGGCGAGGTTGTCGAGCGCCCACAGCTCGAGCTCGCGGATCGGCCTCGACGCCGGCTCGAGAGTCGAGAGATGGCGGCTGAACTGCGACTGGCCGCCCGGCCGCTTGAGGAACACGACCAGCTCGCGCGCCACGCCCAGCGCCACCTCTCGTCCCCAGTCTTCCTCCACCATCGCCAACGCGAGATCGATGCCGGCGGTGACTCCGGCCGAGGTGTAGATCCCTCCGTCCCGCACGTAGATCGCGTCGGGGACGACGTCGACTCGCGGATAGTCGCGCGCGAGTCGATCGCACCACGACCAGTGCGTGGTCGCCCGGCGTCCGTCGAGCAGGCCGGCCTCGGCGAGCAGGAGCGCGCCGGTGCACACCGACGCCAATCGGTCGACGCGAGGCTGCTGGCGCCGCAGCCAGGCGATCAGCTCGCGATCCGCGAGCGCCGCGTCGGTGCCGATGCCGCCGCAGACGATCAGCGTGTCGATCGCGACCGTGGTGTGCAGGGACCGCCGCGCCACCAGCTCGATGCCCGACGACATGGCCACCGGGCCGGCCGTGCGCGCCAGCACTTCGACCTGATAAACCGGTTCGGTCGCTCGGCCTTCTTCGCGCATCAGGCGCTCGGCGCGGGAGAAGACCTCGAGCGGGCCGGTGACGTCGAGGATCTGGCCGCCGGCGAAGGTGAGGGCGGCGACGCGATGAGGCCGCGCGCCAGGGGGCGCCAGCCGGCGCGCGGGTGGGTCGGAAGGTGGCCGCATGCGGGCATGCTGCCACGGACCGGGCTTGGCAGGAATGACAGCTGTGTGTCAGTTCCTGCCAACCGCCGCGGGGCCCGGATCGCGGACTTCGAGGGCCGGCGCGGCCGTCGGCGCGGCGTCCTTCTCGTCGTGCGGAGCGCTCCTGGCCCGAGGTGCTGCGCTCACCGCCGCCACCGCCACTGGCACGTCGCGCAGTACCGCGCGCCCGAAGATCAGCGCGCCGGCAACGACCAGCACCCCACCGGCGGCGAGCACCGTCGCCTCACCCAGGCGGTCGGCGAGCGCTCCCCAGATCAATCCGGAGAGCGGGAAGACGCCGAGGAAAAGC
>DATAFT010000443.1:0-4968 GCA_036257295.1 Thermoanaerobaculia bacterium | reverse complement strand
AGCTGAGTTAGCGGGTTACTCGACCGGCGTCTCCTGGTAGTTCGCCGACAGCCACTTGCCGTCCTTCTGGACGTAGACCGAGGTCACCTGGAGCTTCGGCGGCAGCTTGGTGCCATCACAGGTCGTGTCCTGGGTCGCCGTATAGGACAGGATGGCCACACCAGGCGCGACCTGGCGCAGCTTGGCGCCGCTGAAGTCGAAGCTCTTGAGCTCACAGGTGAGGCCATTGGTCGCCTTGACGACCGCATCACGTCCGGCCACGGCCCCGATACCGGCGATGACCTGAACGTGATCCTCGGTGATGTACTTGCCCGCCGTGGCGCCGTCCTTCTTTCCCCAGGCCGTCCACTGCGCCTTGTCCATCGCGAGCAGGTCCTCCTGCAGGCCGGCCGACGCCGGGCCGGCGGCGAATGCGAGCATCAGTGACAACAGAGCGGGTATCGCGGTCTTCATGACATTCCCTCCTCGAACGCCCGTTATGGGTTGCTTTGAGCCCGAACTATGACACGCGCGACCGCTTTCGTCCTGTTCGCGTCGCTGGCGCTGGCAACGTGCGCTCGCGGTCCGAGCGAGCCAGCGCACACGCAGACCGCGCGCGGCGGGCGCCACGCGCACTTCCTCATCCCCGGCGCCCCCGGCGGCGGCTGGGATGGCACCGCGCGCGGCGTCGGCGAGGCGTTGGCGCGCTCTGGCCTCGCGCGTAGCGCGTCGTACGAGAATTTGTCGGGAGGAGGCGGCGGGCGCGCTCTCGCCCATTTCATCGCCACCGCCCAGCGCCAGCGCGACACGCTGCTCGTCTCGTCGACGCCGATCGTGATCGCGACGCTGCGCGGCAGGCTGCGGTACTCGTGGCGCGACCTGGTGCCGGTCGCCTCGGTGATCGGCGACTACATCAGCTTCGCCACCCGCGCCGACTCGGAGCTCTCGAGCTTTGCCGACGTCACCGCGCGCTACGAGCGCGACCCGGCATCGATACCGATCGCCGGCGGGTCGATGCTCGGCGGCATGGACCACCTGGTGACGGCGCTCGCGCTCGAAGCGGCCGGCGCCGATCCCCGCGAGCTGCGCTACGTGCCGTACGACACCGGCGGCAAGGCACGCGCCGCCTTGTTCGCGGGAGAGACTCCGCTGCTCACCACCGGAATCGGCGAGATCCTCGACGCGCGCGCCGGCGGTCTGGTCCGCATCCTCGGCGTGGCGGCGCCGGGGCGGCTGCCGGAGGCCCCCGACGTGCCGACGCTCGCCGAGCTCGGCGTCGACGCCGAGTTCGTCAACTGGCGTGGCTTCTTCGCGCCACCGGGCACGTCGCGCGAAGAGGTCGAGGCGTGGGTCGAGCTGTTGCGAGCGATGCTGGCGACGCCGGAGTGGGAAGAAGTACGGCGGCGCAACGGATGGGTGGAGATCTTCCACCCCGGCGACGAGTTCGCGGCGTTCCTCACGGAGCAGGAGGGCGAGCTCGCCGCGCTGATGGACGGGCTCGCGATGCGCCGGACCACGCGTTGATGCAGCCACAACGCGCTGCCGCGCTGGCGTTCCTTGCCGTTTCCGTTGCCTATCTCGCGCTCGCGGTCCGCATCGAGGAGGTCGTGAGCTCATCGGCCGCCGTCGTCGGACCGCGCGAGTATCCGCTCCTGGTCGGCTCGGTCGGCGTCCTCGTTTCGCTGTTTCTGCTGTTCGCTCCTCGGCCCGCGGCCACCGATGCGACTACCGTCGACGTGGGCACGGCCCCCTCCGACCGGCGCCGAATCTTCGCCGGAGACTGGCGGAGCGTGCTGGCGCTCTGCGGCCTCACCCTCCTCTACGCCGCGGTGCTCCCCATCGTGGGCTTCACCCTCGCGACCGCCGGCTTCCTCGCAGCGTCGTTCCACCTGCTCGGCGAGCGACGGTTCGGCTCGCTGGTCATGGTGCCGGTCGCGATCGCCGTCGTCTGCCTCGTCCTCCTGCGCGGCGCGCTCGGCGTCTACCTGCCGGAACCGCTGCTCGAGATGATGTTGTAGCCGATCGCATGCTGAATGGTCTCGCTCAGGGGCTCGCCACCGCGCTCCTTCCGATCAACCTGGCGATGGTCCTCGCCGGCTGCCTGATCGGCACCGCGATCGGCATGATCCCGGGGCTCGGGCCCATCACCGCGATCGCGCTCATGATCCCGCTCACCTACGAGCTCGATCCCGCTTCGGCGTTGATCCTGATGGCGGGCGTCTACTACGGTGCGGTCTTCGGCGGCTCCACCTCGTCGATCCTGATCAACGCGCCGGGCGAGTCGAGCTCGGTAGCGACCGCGTTCGACGGCTACCCCTTGGCGCGGCAGGGTCACGCCGGCAAGGCGCTGGCGATCGCCGCCTACGGGTCGTTCGCGGGCGGCACCATCGCCGCCGTCTTCCTGCTGGTGGCGGCGCCGGCGCTGGCCAAGGTGGCGCTCGCGTTCCACTCGCCCGACTACTTCGCCATCGCGGTGTTCGCGCTCGCCGCGGTGTCGGCCTTCGCCGCGCGCGGCCAGCTCGCGAAGGGCGTGGCGATGGTCGTGCTCGGTCTCATGCTGGCGACCGTGGGCCAGGACGTCGCCTCCGACGTGCCGCGCTTCACCTTCGGCACCCTCGAGCTCCTCGACGGCATCGACTTCGTGCTGCTGGCGATGGCGATCTTCGCGCTGTCCGAGGCGCTGCTCGGTGTGCTCCGGCCAGAGCTCGGCGCAAACGAAGCGCTGCCGACTCCGACGCTTCGCTCGCTGCGGCTCTCTCGGAACGAGACGCGCGAGATCCTGCCCACGATGGGCCGCTCCTCGATCCTCGGCTTCCTGATCGGCATCCTGCCCGGCGCCGGCGCTACCATCGCTTCGTTCCTCGCCTACTCGATGGAACGCGCGATCGCTCCGGCCGCGGAGCGCGCCCGCTTCGGCCGAGGATCGCTGCGCGGCCTCGCCGCGCCGGAGACCGCGAGCGGCGCGGCATGCACCGGCGCCTTCGTTCCACTGCTCACGCTCGGTGTGCCGGGCTCGGGAACCACGGCCGTCATCCTGGCGGCGCTGCTCTCCTACGGCGTGCAGCCGGGGCCGCGGCTGGTCCTGGACCGTCCCGACGTCTTCTGGTCGGTGATCGTGTCGATGTACATCGGCAACCTCGTCTTGCTGGTGCTCAACCTCCCACTCATCCCGCAGATCGCGCGCGTGCTCGCGGTGCCGAGTCGGATGCTGGCGCCGCTGGTTGTCTTCTTTTCGGTCATGGGCGTCTACGTGACGACGCTCTCACCGTTCGACTTGACGGTGATGGTCGCGATCGCGCTGGCGGCGACGCTGCTGCGGCTGCTCGACTACCCGATGCCACCGCTGGCGCTGGCGTTCGTGCTCGGCCCGATGATGGAGGAGAACCTGCGCCGGGCCGTCATCCTCTACGACGGCTCGTTCTCGTTCCTGTGGACGCGGCCGGTCCCGATCGTGGTCGGCTCGCTGATGGCGGCGATCGTCGGCTGGCGTCTGTGGACGACGTTGCGGGCGCGCAGAGTAGTGCCTTCGGGAAGCGGATGACCTCCAACTCGGGACGGGTCACGACATGGCGCGAGCGCTCGGCATCGGCGGCGTCTTCTTCCGCTCCTACGACCCCAAGTCGCTGGCCGAGTGGTACCAGCGCTGCGACTACATGTTCAATCTGGTGGTGGACGACCTCGACGGGGCGCTCGAGCAGGTGCGCGAGGGTGGCGCCGAGCTGGTCGGCGGCATCGAGGAGCAGGAGTACGCCCGCTTCGGATGGTTCATGGATCCCGAGGGCAACAAGGTCGAGCTCTGGCAGCCGAAGGGCTAGCCCCGCGCGGCCATCGCCGATTGCCGCCGGAATCGCCGCCAGCGCGCGCGCGTCACCGGGTCGGCCATCCACTGCAGGGCGCCGAGCACGCCGCGGAACTTGATGCCGTGCTCGAGCAACCCGAGGGTCCAGCATGGCTCACCCGCGTCGATGAGTGTGCCGTGCTCCGATCCCGGCGGATAGTGGTAGTAGTTGCCGGCACCGAGATGCGCGTACTCGTCGGTGTAGGCGCCGGCAAGGAGCACCACTTCTTCGTTGCCGAGGTGGACGTGCTTCGGGAAGCGCCGACCGGGTTCGAGCCCGACCAGCACGAGCTCGATGTCGGCCTCCTGATCGGTCGCCAGCACGGCGAACCGAGCGCGCGTGGTGGGGACCGTGCGCCAGGCGAGTTTCCGCGTCCAGTCGCCGCCGAGCTCTTCGAGTGTCGCAGCCGGCAGCAGAGCGCCGCTCAGACCGGCGTCGGGAAACTCGGCGGCCGCAGGATCGGCCGGCGCAAGGTCGAGTCGACTTTCCAGGCGTTCCCAGGTGGTCGCTCCGACCGGAGCTCCGGCCAGCTCCTCCAACCACCGGCGCCCGGGCTCGAGCAGCTCGCGCAGCTGCTCGACGCACCACGGGCAGAACACGAGGTGGGTTTCGATCACGGCACGCTCGACCGGCCGCAGTTGACCGGCGGCGTGGAGCGCGAGGCGCTCCGGATCCGGATGGAGCTTCGCTTGCGAGGGCTGAGGCTGGAGCGCTGGCTGGGTCATGTCGACGCCCCTCCCAGCGCGTCGCGCAGACGCCGCAGCCCTGCGCTGATGCGCGACTTGAGAGTGCCGAGCGGCACTTCGAGCGCGGTGGCTGCCTCCTCGTAGGTGAGGCCGGCGAAGTAGGTCATCTCGAGCGCGCGCCGCTCGTCGGGCCGAAGCACCACCAGGGCCTGCTCGAGCACCAACCGTCGATCTCCGGGATCGGCCGCCGGCGCGGGGGGCTCCGTCCGTTCCAAATCGAGCTCCTCGTAGCGCGGGCGCGCCGACGCGCGCCGTCGATGATCGATCACCTTGTTGCGCAAGATCGCGAACAGCCAGGCCAGCGGCTCGCCGCGCTCCGGGCGATAGAGCGACGATCGCCGCCAGACCGCGAGAAAGACCTCCTGCAGCAGGTCCTCGCAGTCGGAGCCGGGACAAAGGCGGCG
>DATAFT010000440.1:0-5408 GCA_036257295.1 Thermoanaerobaculia bacterium | reverse complement strand
AGCCACACCTTCATGCGTCACATGCAGGAGTTCGGCACCACGCCCGCGCCGGTGGCCACGGTCAAGGTCATACACAGCGAGCCCGCGTCGAACAATCCGAAGGCGGTCTACAAGAAGCGGGTCACCGTCGGCGACGTGCTCTCGAGCCGCATGATCGTGGCGCCGCTCCACCTCCTCGACTGCTGCGTCGAGACCGACAACGGCACCGCGATCATCGTCACCAGCGCAGAGCGCGCCCGCGACCTGCGACACCCACCGGCGTTGATTCAGGCCGTCGTCGGCCGCTGCTGCAAGCCGCGTGCGGACAACCACTATCAGTACGGACCGATCACCCGCGTCGGCGGCTACTACGGCCGCGATCGCTTGTGGTCGAACGCCGGCGTCGGCCCCGAAGACGTCGACGTCACCGGGTCCTACGACGCGTTCACGTTCACCACGCTGCTACAGCTCGAGGACTGGGGCTTCTGCGAGAAAGGCGAGGGCGCCGCCTACGTCTCCGACGGCACCATGCGCCTCGGTGGACGCCGACCGAACAACACCAGCGGCGGCCACCTCTGCGAGGTGTACACCCACGGCGTCAACATGGTGGTGGAGAACGTGCGCCAGCTCCGCGGCGACGCTGACGACTCGTGCCCGATCGGCGGCGACGGCAAGCGTCGTCACTCCTACGACTATCGCGAGGGCGGCTGCCGCCAGGTGCGCGACGTCCACTACACGGCGAACCTCGGGTGGGGAACGCCCGCCTTCGGATCCGCGATGGTGATGCGCGCCGCGACCTAGCTGACGGAGGGAAGACGATGACCGTAGCCGGCGACTACCTCGGCATGCCGCTCGCCATCAGCTCGCTCGACGGCGAGAACCTCGAGTACTTCCGTCACTGTGCCGTGGGCTCGTTCCGTCTCCAGCGCTGCTCAGCGTGCGGACTGCTCCGCTACCCGCCCACCACGGCGTGCCCGTGGTGCGCGTCGCCGGACTCGACCTGGGACGCGGTGGACGGGCGAGGCGTCGTCTACTCGTACAGCGAGGTGCGTCACGCCATCCAACCGGCGTTCCGCCCGCATGTGCCCTACCTGTTGCTGCTGGTGGAGCTCGACACTCAGCGTGGTCAGCCGACCGCGGACGAGGCGCTGCGCCTCAACGGCAATCTGGTGACCGCCGACGGCAGGCTGGCGCCACCGGAGCTGGTGCGCGAGGTCGGTATCGGCACGCGCGTGCGGATGGTGTTCGCCGCGGTCGCGCCGGGACTCGCGTTGCCACAGTGGACCGTGGACGAGTCGGCCCAACAGCCGGCTCACCCCTGGCGCTATCCGGAATGAGAAAACGGCCTCGGAGGACCGAGGCCGTTCTTGAGTTTGAATGGAGCCGCTGGCTTACCAGCGGTTGGAACGACGAGCGCCGCCGCCGCCACCACCACCGTTGTCGTTGCGGGGACGGGCCTCGTTGACCGTCAACACGCGACCGCCAAACTCTTTGCGGTCGAGCGCGGAGATGGCCTCATCGGCGCCCTCCATCTCGACGAAGCCGAAGCCGCGGGGGCGTCCGGTCTCGCGATCGGTCACCAGGTTGACCGAAACGACCTGGCCGTACTGCGAGAACAGGCTGCGCAGCTCGTCATCGGTGGTGCTGAACGGAAGGTTGCCGACGTAGATTCTCTTCGACATCTCTCTGCCTCTCTTACGCCGCCTCTATTGGTGGCGCGTCATGAATCGATGTCCCGCTCACGACGAACAGGACGTTCACGGACTTTGCTCGCGCCCCCGATGGGCGGCACTCGGATCGGCTTGTTCTCTGGAAGGGCGGACGAAAGGATACTTCGCGGCGCTTCGGCGAGACTGGGTCGAAACCGTCGTGACTACGAGCGGCGGGAAGTGTAGCACGGGTCGGTGGCCCTGACCAGCCCCCGCCGAAGGAGATCGGGGTCCACGGTGACGTCGGCGGCCTGTCGATCCAGCCCCAGGATCCGGCCGCTACCCCCGGAGCCGATCCAGGGGACGTAGCTCAACGACCTCAAGGCTGAACTCCGAATAGACTTTCTCCACCTCGTCGCCGTTCCTGATCTTGCGCCTGGGACCGGCGCCTCGCTCGAGCCACAGCCGAGTACCTTCGACTCGCACAGAACCAGCCCGATGCCGAACAGAGGCCGGCTCGAGGTTTTCTACGTGTCGAGGAAGTGCGGCATGACCTCGGCCGCGAACCGCTCGAGCGACGGCATGACCTGATCGGGATCCATGCCGACCGGAGCGCCCCAGGAAACCAGGTCGGTGACCGGCAGCGTCTCGCGGAAGCGGGACAGCTCGTCGACGATCTGCTGCGGCGGACCTACGAGGTAGGTCTGATCGACCGGCCGCGGATCGCCCGGGGGCAACGGCGGGAACTGACCGTCGCGGATCCAGGGCGCGTAGACGGCGGCGCGGTAGCGCTCGTGGTGGCGAGCGCGCTGCCAAATCTCGTCGTCGCGCCCGGAGCCGATGAACCACGGCTTGATCACGCCGATGCGAAAGTCGCTCGGGCTCTTGCCCAGACGGGCCAGCTCGTCGAGCCAGGGATCGTAGGCGACGCGCAGATCGCGCTGCGGCAGCAGATGCAGATCGAGGCGCGCGGCTCGGCGCGCCGCCGGCTCGCTCATCGCCGCGAGCCAGAGCGGCGGATGCGGCCTGCGCACCGGCTTGGGCGTGACGTCGATGGGGCCGAAGCGATAGTGCCTCCCCGAGAACGAGAACGGAGCCTCGCTCCAGGCGCCGCGCATGACCGCGATGCCCTCTTCGGTGAGCGAGACCCGCTCGGCGCGGCGCCGCCCGAACGCCTCGAACTCCTCGTCGCGGTAACCCATGCCGAGGCCGAGCATCATGCGGCCGCCCGACAGGACGTCGATGGTGGCGACGTCCTCCGCCAGCTTGAGGGCGTCGTAGAGCGGCAGCAGCAGGATGTCGGTCGAGAGCTCGACCTTCTTGGTGCGCGCGGCGATCGCGGCCAGGAGCGGAATCGGCGACGGCGTGTAGCCGTCCTCGGCGAAGTGGTGCTCGGTGATCCAGATGGAATCGAAGCCGAGCTCCTCGGCGCGCACGATCTGGTCGAGCAGCTTCTGAAACACCTCCGGCCAGGGACGCTGCCACTGCGCCGGGTTGCGGAAGTCGTAGGCGAGTCCGAAGCGCATAGGGCTCGATGTTACGCTCACTAGCAACTTCGGTAGCGACTTGACGAGTTGGGGCTTTCAGGAGACCGCGATGCGCACATCATGCATGGTCTTGCTCTTCTTGGTGTTTGCAGCGAGCGCCGCAACAGCGACACCAACTGCGGGGGAGTCGAAGTCGATGGCACCGCGCATCCCCCCGGTCGAGCGCTCCGCCGCGACGCCGGCGCAGCTCGAGGTCATGGGCGACCCCGCGCGCCAGCTCAACGTGACCGCCACCATCGCGCAGCACCCCGACCTCGCCAAGGCCTGGCTGCCGCTGGCGCGTCACATCCTCGGTGCTTCGACGCTGCCGCCGCGCGATCGCGAGATTCTGATTCTCCGCATCGGCTGGCTCTGCCAGGCCGAGTACGAATGGGGACACCATGCCGCACTCGGGCGCCGCTCCGGTCTCGCCGACGACGAGATCCGACGCATCGCCGAGGGGCCCGACGCGGCGGGATGGTCGCCGCACGATCGCGCGCTGCTCACCGCCGTCGACGAGCTCCATCGCGACGCGCGCGTCGGCGACGCCACCTGGTCCACGCTCGCCGCCGGCTACAGCACGCAGCAGATGATCGACCTGGTGTTCACCGTGGGCCAGTACAACCTGGTCTCGATGGCGCTGCGCTCGTTCGGCGTCGAGCGCGAGCCCGGAGTCGAAGGCTTTCCCGCGCAGTGACCCGGCGTTTGCGGGCCGATCAGAGCAGCCGGCGCCGCCGCGTCTGGCTCCGGCTCACGGCCTTGGTCTCGACCCAGGGGTCGACGCCGTGCGCGGTCAGCCGCGGCAGTTCCTGCCCCAGCGCGGTCTCGATCGACTGGATCGTCGCCTGGTCGCGCCAGGTCGCGATGGTAGAGACGATGCCGCCCATGGAGCCGCGCGCGGTGCGGCCGGCGCGGTGGATGTAGTCCTCGACGGTGTCGGGCGGGTCGAAGTTGATGATGTGCTCGATGGTCGGCACGTCGATGCCGCGCGCGGCGACGTCGGTGGCGACCAGGATGCGTAGGTCGCCGCGGCGAAAGCCCTCGAGCGCTTCCTCGCGGTGGCGCTGCTGGCGATCGGCGTGCATGCGCTCGACCTTGTGCCCCTCGAGCGCGAGCTGGCGACAGGCCCAGTCGGCGTCCACCCGCCGGCGCATGAAGACCAGGATCGAGCCGGTCTTCTCCTCCGCTACCAGTGCCAGGAGGCAAGCCTTCTTGTCCGGCGGATTGACCAGATAGAGCTGGTGCTCGACGCCTGGGCGCGCGTGCGTCTCGCTGCGCAGATCGACCGTGGTGGGCTGGTGCATGAAGCGCTTCGCCAGCCGCTCGATCGCCGGCGGCAGCGTCGCTGAGAACATCATCGTCCGTCTGCCCTTCGGCAGCTCCTGCAGGATGTCCTGAACCTGGGGCAGGAAGCCGAGGTCGAGCATGTGATCGGCCTCGTCGAGCACCAGGTCCTTGACGCCGTCGAGACGCAGATTGCGGCGCCCGACGTGGTCGAGCAGCCGCCCGGGCGTGGCGATCACGATCTCGGCACCACCCTGCTTGAGCCCGTCGATCTGCGCCTTCATCCCGACACCGCCGATGAGCGCCACGCCGCGCAAGCCCACCTCGTGGCCCACCACCGACACGAACTCGGCCGTCTGGTTCGCGATCTCGCGGGTGGGGCAGACGATCAGCGCCTGCACGCCGTGCTCGGGCTCGATCATGTCGAGCAGCGGGAGCACGAACGCCGCGGTCTTGCCGGACCCGGTCTGGGCCAGTCCGACCACGTCGCCACCGTCGAGGGCGACCGGAATCACCGAGCACTGGATCGGCGTCGGCCGGATCAGGCCGATCCGCTCCACCGCCGCGACCAGCTCGGGCGAGAGCCCGAGCTCGCGAAAGTCCTTCGCCCCGTGCTCGGAGGAGTGTTGTGGAATGCCGCGCAGAGCCATCGTGACGGAGACCGGCCTGGCGGCTCAGCCCTGGACAGTTTACAGGGAGGGAGCCGCGGTGCCGAGGGGGGCCGGCCAAGCCAGCGGTGCTACTGTTCGCCGCAGCAAATCCGGCCAACTCGCGAATCGCGGGGCATTCCAGCGGCGCGGCTGCGTGGGACGACCTCGAACCGCACGGAGGCGGCATGCGGCGCGTGCGTTTCGGCGTCGGGTCGGTGGTTCGCCTCATCGTTGTTCTGGCCGCCGCGAGGGCGCAAGAGGCCAGGCGCCGATCGGCGGCGAGTTCCAGGTCAACACCTACACCTCCCTCGAGCAGCGCT
>DATAFT010000294.1:0-3078 GCA_036257295.1 Thermoanaerobaculia bacterium | reverse complement strand
CCCGACCACGACGTTGCCGGCGCGGTTCATCACCTCGTAGTACTTGACGTCGAACAGCGACCCGGCGAAGGCGGCGCCGATCTCCTCGAAGTCGCGGCGGTGCACGTCGTCGCCCTGGCCGAGCACCGCGATCTCCATGGTCTCGGCGAGACGGATGTTCTTCACGTACTCGAGGTTGCGCATCACCACCGGCAGGTGGTCGCCGCGGCGGTCGGCGGCGTAGCGCTCGCGGTCGAGCGTGGACAGGTTGATCGAGAGGAACTTGAGCCCGCCCAGATCGAGGATGGTGTCTACCCGCGCCGGCGTCAGGCCCCAGCCGTTGGTGAGCACCGCCGGCGGCAGACCGTAGCGACGCAGCATCGCCACCCGCTCGACGAAGAACTTGTCGACCGTGGGCTCGTTGTAGTGGATCATCGAGACGCCGATCAACGAGTCTTTGAACTCGGCGAGCTGGCGCGTGATGTCCTCGTAGAACTCGAGCGACATCGTGTGCGGCTCGCGCGGGTGGGTCGACACCGGGCAGAAGTAGCAGCCCTGATTGCAGACCGTGTTGGCCTCGAACGAGACGTACTTGAGTAGAAAGCGTGACGAGAGGTCGCCGACCTGCTCCACCAGCCATCCCTCTTGGGCCAACGTGGAGCGAAGGGCAGGATCGAGCCGCGCCGGCGTCGTCTCCCCGAGCGCCAGCGCCCGGACCTGCGCGTATCCGGGCGACTCGGGAACCAGGGCGCGGTCGGTGAGCGGGTTGTAGAGCCGCGCCGGCTCGACGTGGAGAAACGGCTCCGCCCGCCACGCACCGGTGGCCGGATCCGGCCGCGTTCTTGCCGATCGCTCGGCTGCGAGATCCAAGCTCATCCCATCGCCATCCGGCTATGTCACCCTACCATGGCGTGGTGGCTCAGGGCCTCGGCAACGAGGCGTAGTAGCCGGCGACATCGCGGATCTGATCGTCGGTGAGCTTGAACGCGAAGGCCTCCATCAGGTGCGCATAGGGCGACCCGCCTCGCGCGCCCCTTTTCCAGAGCTGGAGCTGCAGCTCGAGATACTCGACGTACTGGCCGGCGAGCTCGGGGTAAGCCGGGTTGCGCGGCCACGCCGTCGGTCCGTGGCAGTCCTCGCACGACGGCACGCCCTGCGCCGGCACTCCCATGGAGGCGATCGCGGCACCGCGCGCCAACGAGGCCGCGTCGACCGCCCGCACGGTAGCGATCGAACGCCGCGCCTGCCGGTCGTCGCGGCCGGCGTAGTGCTCGGCCAGCTCGCGCCAGGTAACCGGTGCGAGCCCAGCCGCGATCGGCCCCATGATCCCGCTCGGCCGAGTCTGGTCGGCGTACGCGTGCATCGCTTCGAACAAGTACTCGACGGGCTGTCCGTCGATGCGTGGAAAGGCGCCGATGCCGCGGCCGCCGCCCGAGACGCCATGACAACGGGAGCAACTCTCCGTTACAGCGCGCGGAGCCGACGGCGGCGACGCCAGGTCACCAAGCGGCTCCGCGTCCCCTTCCGCCTCGACCGGGGCTGGCGCGCCGCGGGCGAGACGCGCGTAGCTCCTGGCGTCGAGACCGGGGAGACGCAGCAGAAACGCGACCACCGCCCACACCTCGTCATCCCGTTCGATCGCCGGCCACGCCGGCATCCCGGTGAACTTCAAGCCGTGCTTGGTGGCGTAGAACAGCCCTTTCGGTCCGAGCGCTGCCACCGGCTCGATCAGCCCGGGAGGCTGCGGCAGCATCCGTTGCGGAATAAGAGGATCGGGGTCGGCCGGCGCGCCGTGACAGGGGAGGCAGCCGCTCTCGTAGTGCCCGGCGCCGCGCAGCACCAACACCGGATCGTCCAAGTTCGCCGGCACCTCGATCCCCATCGAGTGCGTGGCGATCGAGCGGCGCATCGCGAACTTCAGGAACCAAGCGGTGACCGCCCAGTGTCCTCGGCTGGCCGTGATCGGTACCACGCCGGTGACCACCACCAGGACGCCGATCACCCCCAGCACGGCGAAGACCCGCAACGCATCGAGGAGCCATCGCTTGACGACGATCGCCACGCGGCGCTTCATGTCGCCTTCCCCGCCACCACCGCGCGGCTCCCCTCGCGGACGACACCGGTCGTGAGCCAGAGGCCGCCCGCCAGATACGAGGCGCCGCCGAGGAGGAGCATGAGGACGCCGCCGAGATGTTGGTCAGCGAGCGCTCCCGCGCCCGTATGCGCGTAGAGCGCGCGCGGCGCGAGCGCGAGCAGCACGCCGAGCAGAGTCATGTGCATCGCGGTGAAGAGCAGGGCGAAGATCCCAGCGGCGCGGCGCGTCGGGCGCAGCGCGACGTCGCCGCCGACCGCCGCCAGCCACAACACCAGTCCGGCGACGAGAAAGGTCGCCTGCTCCAGCACGAAAGCAGGACCCTCGGTCCGCGCCGCGTGATGCAGAGCCGGAGCGTGCCAGGCCCACACCGCGACCAGCTCGAGGAGAGACGCGGGGATCGGGGCGAACAGTCCCGGGGCGGCACGGGCCGGATCGAGTCGCGTGCCCGCCATCGCGAGCGCGAGCAGCGGCGCCACGATCGCGACGATGGTCATGTGGAGCGTCATGTGAGCCGCGAACGACTCGCGAGCGAGACGCGGGAGCGGCCCGAGCCAGGCCGCCGCCAGCAGCGCCAGTCCGATCGCGAGTGTCACCGCCGTCCCTGCGCGCCGAGTCCTCATCTGCAGCTCTCGAAGAACACCGACACCATCGCCGTGTATGAGGTCGCCACCGCGGACAAGCCCGCGAGCAACACCGTCGCCAACCCTAGGAAGCGGTGCCGGTCCTCGGGGGTGTCCTCGTCGTGTGGCGCCAACGAATGGCCGTAGGCGTGACGCCGGAAGCCGTTCCAACCGATCGCCACGATGGCTGCGACCGCGGTCGCGGTGTAGCCCCAGATCGCGACGCGCACTCCGCCGAGCGAGGCCCCGCTCCCCGCCTTGGCGCACCAGATCGCGGCGGTCAGGTAGCAGAGGAAGAAATGCAGCAGCCACAGGGCAGGCGCGAAGGCGAGCCGCCACAGGCTCTCTCGCTGCTCGGGCACGGAGCTCGGTTGGGCGGTCATC
>DATAFT010000291.1:0-2575 GCA_036257295.1 Thermoanaerobaculia bacterium | reverse complement strand
GTTGATCAGGGTCGCGCCCGAGAATCCGAACAATCGGCGCAGGATCAGGAGACCGTCGCTGAGAGGCTCGAGCTCGCCGCTCGAGTCGATGTCGAGGATCGCGAGGATCGAGTCGATGTAGCTCGCGATCGATGCCGAGTCGCACCGCAAGCAGCCGTTGCCGACCGCTCCGGTGACGAGCGACGGCCCCGAGAAGCCGAACAAGCGGCGGAGGACCAGCAGTCCATCCGTCAGCGGGTCGACCTGGGTGTTGTCGTCGATGTCGAGCTCCCTCACGAACGCAAAGCGCCGAGCGAAGACGCCGTATTCGCTGCCGTCGTGCGGGTCGCTGTTCCAGGCGACGATGAAGTCGCCGTTGGCCTCCATCGCGGTCGCCGCGCGGTTGTGGATCGCACCGGGATAGACGCTGATCTGGAACTCGCTGCCCAGCTTGGCGCCGGTCGAGGCGAAGCGCTGGCCCAAGATGCCGGTGGTGCCGGTCCAGACCACGACGAAGTCGCCGTTGGTATCGATGGCGACGCCGCGCGGAGCGGAGTTGAAGCGAGGAATGTACTGCGCGCCGGCCGCCACCGTATTGACCTGGAACTCCCCGCCCACCTTCGCGCCGGCGGAGTCGTAGCGCTGACCGAACACGCCGGCGCCGCCAGGAGCGTCCTGGCCGAAGCTGGTCCAGACCACGACGAAGTCGCCATCGGCGTCGAGTCCCAGAGCCGACCCGTACTGTCCATCGGTGGTGTAGGCGTTGACCGCGAACTCGAGACCCAGCTTGGCGCCGGCGGAGCTCCAGCGTTGCGCGCGAACCCCGAAGCTCGAGTCGGCGTCGTTCGGGCTGTCCCAGCTGACCACGAAGTCGCCGTTGCTCTCCATGCCGATCGCTACCGTCTTCTGCGCGCCCGGAGTGTAGGTGTTGACCTCGAACTCGAGACCGACCTTGGCGCCCGACGAGCTGAAGCGCTGGCCGAAGACGCCGGGGTCGCTGCCGCCGCCGTCCTGGGAGTAGCTGGTCCAGACCACGACAAAGGCGCCGTTGCCGTCCACGGCCACCGCGGGGTAGTACTGAGCGTTGGGAGTGAAGGTGTTGACCTGGAACTCCGACCCCAACTTGACGCCCGCCGACGAGTAGCGCTGCCCGAACACGTCGGCTTCGCTGATGGCAAGGCGGCGGTTCCACACCACCACGAAGTCGCCGTCCGGCTCCACACCGACCTGCGCGTACATCTCGTTCTTGGGCGTGAAGGTGTTGATCTGGAACTCTCCGCCCGACTTCACGCCCAAGCTGTCGTAGCGCTGCCCGAAGACGCCGGTGTAGTCGCCGTCCTGTCCAGCGCTGGTCCAGACCACGACAAAGGCGCCGTTGGGGGCGGCCGCCACCCCGGCGAAGTACTGCCGCCCCGTCGTGAACGAGTTGACCTGGAACTCGGTCCCCACCGTGATCGCGGCGCGCGTCTCTGCGCCGTGTAGACCGACCGCGCCTGCAAGGAGAAGCCACCGCCAGCGAAGCTTCCAGTCGGACATCGAGTGCCCTCCGTCGTCGGCCGATGTCGATGCTCGGTTGAACCGATCGTAAACCACCAGAGCGACCGGGAAAATTACCGAAGGAGATAGGGGGCGAAGCGATACGGGGCGCAACCGCTCGATCGACCGCGAATCGCTCTGAGCCTCGTTACCAACCTGAAGGGTGAAGCGGCCACGGACTCTCGCGCTCGAGAATGTGCGCCAGTCGAAGCACCACCTCGTCCCGATGCCGCGGGCCGGTGATGAGGAGCCCCACCGGCAGACCCTCGCTCGTGATCCCCGCGGGCAACGAGATCGACGGCATCCACCCGATGTTGGCCGCCATGGTGAAGGGATCGCCGTGAGTCTCGCTGGCGTCGCGTCCGGCGATCACCTCCGGGAGCGGGCCCTCGGCGGCGAACGCGACGCAGCCGGAGGTCGGCGTGAGCAGCACGTCGATATCGGCGAACAGCTCTGCGAGCTGCGCCTCGAGCTGCCGCTCGCGGCGCTCCGCCAACAGGTGATCGCGAGCTGTAGCGCGCCGCATGCGATCGAGAAAGAAGCGCGGCCCGGGGCTGATCTCGTCGATGCGATCGGGCAGGATGCCCTGCAGCTCGAGCTCGCGCGCGAACACGGCGGTCATCATCAGGTTCGAGCTCATGTAGGTGTTGACCAGCTCGACGCGCCGCGGGACGAGCTCGAGTCGCGCCGCGGTCACCAGGCGGCGCGCCGCGGCTTCGGTCAACGCCGCCACCTCGGACTCGACCGGCGCGTAGCCGAGATCGACCGACCACGCGGCGCGCAGCCCTGCCACCTCGAGTGACTCGATCGCGCTCTCGTATCGAATCGTGGGCGCCGGCAGCGACATCCGGTCGAGCGGGTGCGGCCCTGACACCACATCGAGATAGCGCGCGGTGTCGGCAACCGTGGCGGTGAGCGCGCCCAGAGTTCCGCGATCGCTCGCGCCGTCGTCGCGCGCGATGCGCCCGTGGCTCGGTTTCAGCCCGACCAGGCCGCAGTAGTGCGCCGGGCAGCGGATCGAGCCGCCGGCGTCGCTGCCGGTCGCGAGGGGCACCATGCC
>DATAFT010000287.1:0-3885 GCA_036257295.1 Thermoanaerobaculia bacterium | reverse complement strand
CACGCAGCGCCGGCGGCGATCGCGCAGCCGAGCACGTTGACGATGCCGTGCACGTGGTGGAGCGGCAGCGTGAGCACGATGCGATCGTCCGGCGTCCACTCCCAGGCTTCGATCAGGCTCGCCATCTGCGCGCGTAGAGCTCCGTGCGTGGTGACCGCGCCCTTGGGGCCGCCGGTGGTGCCGCTGGTGTAGACGATCATCGCGCGCCGCTCGGGGCCGAGCGCCGGCAATTGGGGACAGTCACCGGTCGAATCACGACAGGTGACTGTCCCCAATTCGCCGCTCGATCGCAGCTCGATCCCGCGCTCCGCCGCCAGCGGTCGCAGACGATCGACCAGCGCCGGCGAGGCCACCACCAGCTCGGGTTGAGCGTCCGCCAGCACATAGTCGAGCTCGGGCGGCGGATGACTGGCGCACAGCGGCACCGCGACGCCACCCGCCCGCCAGACGCCGCGCTGCACCAGGACGTAGTCGATCGAGGGCTCGATCAGGAACGCAACCCGCGCTTCACCCAGGTCGGCGCGGGCGCCGAGCAGCGACGCCGCCACCGCGGCGGTGCCGCGGTCGAGGTCGGCGTAGGCGAGGCGGCGGTCGCCCTGCTCCAGCGCGACGCGATCGGGAAAGCGACTATCCCTGTCCGGCAGCGCGATTGAGACCGGTCTGGACATGCGGGCGTCGATGATAACGCCCGCCTCCGCCGTCCAAGCCGCGCCATCTACAATAGGCGGCGATGAATGCTCCTCCCGACATCCTCGGCCCCGCGTCGCAGTTCTACGTGTCGCAGCGCCTGCGTCTGCACTACCTCGACTGGGGCAACCAGGACAAGCCGCTTCTCCTCCTCATCCACGGAGGGCGCGACCACGCCCACAACTGGGACTGGGTGGCGCGCGAGCTGCGGCGCGACTACCACATCGTGGCGCCCGACCTGCGCGGTCACGGCGACAGCGCGTGGGCGATCGGCGGCATGTACACGCAGTCCGACTTCGTGCTCGACATGGTGCAGCTGCTCGAGGCGGTCAACAGCTATCCGGTCCGCATCCTCGGACATTCTCTAGGCGGCGCCGTCTCGCTCCAGTACAGCGGCACCTACCCCGAAAACGTCTGCAAGCTGATCGCGATCGAGGGCCTGCTGGCGCCACCGGAGATGCTGGCGCGCCGGCAAGGAAGCGCGCCGTCCGATCGGATGCGCTACTGGATCGAGACCATGAAGGACCTGGCGCGCCGCCAGCCCAAACGCTACGAATCGGTCGAAGCTGCCGCGCATCGCATGCAGGAGGCCAATCGCCACCTCTCGATGGACCAGGCGCGCCATCTCACCGTGCACGGCGTCGCCCGCAACGAGGACGGCACCTACTCCTGGAAGTTCGACAACTACATCCGCGCCCTCGGGCCCTACCAGTTCAGCGAAGACGATCTACGCTCGCTCTGGGGAGGCATCACGTGTCCAACGCTGCTGGTGCGCGGCACCGAGAGCTGGGCGTCCGATCCCGAGGTCGACGGCCGCATCAAGGCGTTCCAGAACGCGCGCTTGGCGAACTTCGAGAAGGCCGGTCACTGGGTTCACCACGATCAGCTCGGGCGATTCCTCGAGGTGGCCAGGGAGTTCCTGGCCGACTGACTGGCAGGTCCCCACCCTCCCCCACCCGGCGTCTCGATCACCAGGCGATCGCCAGGCTCGACCTCGAACGTCGCCACGCCGCCGACGTCCATCCCTTGACCGCCGCGCTCGCCGCCGCGGTACAGCGTGTTCCGACCCGAGGCGCCGTCCTCGCCGCCGGCGCAGCCGAATGGCCGCGTCGTGCGACGCTGCGACAGGATCGAGACCTGGAGCGGAGCCAGAAACTCGAGCTCGCGCCGGCAGCCGTCGCCGCCGCGCCACTCTCCACCACCACCCGACCCGCGCCGGATCTCGAAGCGCACCACTCGCACCGGAAAGCGCGACTCGAGCACCTCGACGTCGGTGAGCCGGGTGTTGGTCATGTGGGTGTGCACCGCGTCGGCGCCGGCGAAGCCGGGACCCGCGCCGGCGCCGCCGCAGATGGTCTCGTAGTAGCCGAACGTCTCATCGCCGAACGTCAGGTTGTTCATGGTGCCCTGGCTCGCCGCGGCGAGACCGAGCGCGCCCAGGATGACGTCGGTCACGCGCTGCGAGGTCTCGACGTTGCCGCCGACCACCGCCGGCGCGAGCGCGGGATCGTCATTGGACGGCGGGTCGAGGACGGACCGCGGTATGCGCACCTCGAGCGGCGCCAGCACCCCTTCGTTGAGTGGAATGTCCTCGTCGATCAGGCAGCGGAAGCAATAGAGGATCGCCGCCTTGGCGATCGCTCGATTGGCGTTGAGGTTGGTGGGCAGCGGCGGCGCGGTGCCGGCGAAATCGAGGACGCCGCCACCGTCGCGCACTGCGATGCGCACCGCGATCGGCGCGCCGTCGTCGAGCCGATCCGTGAACGAGTAGGCGCCGTCGCCCAAGCGGCGCAGCGCCGCGCGCATCTTCTCCTGCGCGGCGTCCTGGATGAACCCCATGTAGGCCACCGAGACCTCGCGACCGACCGTCGCTTCGAGCTCGAGGAGTCGGCGCACCCCCAGTTGATTGGCGGCGATCTGCGCGCTCACGTCGGCGACGTTCTCGTCCGGCGCGCGCGACGGATAACGCCCAGCGGTGAGCAGAACGCGCAGCTGGTCGAGGCGCGGCCGGCCGCTCTCCACCACCTTCCACGGCCGCAGCACCACGCCTTCTTCCTCCAGGGTGCGGGAGTCGGGTGGCATGCTGCCCGGACGGATGCCCCCGATCTCGGCGTGGTGCGCGCGACTGGCGGCGAAGAAGAGCGGCGTCGAGCGGTCCGCCACGAACACCGGCGTGACCACGGTGAGGTCGGGGAGATGCGAGCCACCGCGAAACGGGTCGTTGGTGAGCACGACGTCGCCGGGAACGAGGTCGGGCACGTCACGCAGCACGCAGCGCACCGTCTCGCTCATCGCGCCGAGATGCACCGGCATGTGTGGCGCGTTCGCCACCAGCGATCCCGAGCCGTCGAACACCGCGCACGAGAAGTCGAGCCGCTCTTTGACGTTGACCGAGAGCGCGGTGCGCCGGAGCATGGCGCCCATCTCTTCCGCGATCGCGGCGAAGCGATGGTTGAACAGCTCGAGCTCCACCGGATTGGGTCGGTCAATGACGGCGACCTGGGTCGAGAGCGCGACACCCCTGTCCTCGAGCATCAATTCGCCGCGTTCGGTGAGCCGAGCTGACCAACCCGGCTCGACCACCGTCGTGCCGGTCGCCTCCACCACGATCGCCGGCCCGTCGAAACGGTCGCCGGGCTCGAGGCGCTCTCGCTCGTAGATCGCGGCCTCATGCCACCCACCGTCGGCGAACACGCGTCGCGATGCCACCGGCTCGGCGCGGCGCTCGCGCTCGGGCTGTGCCGGCAGCGTGGCCTTCTCGATCGTGCCGGTGACCTCGACCCGCGCCGCGGCGACTTCCACGTCGCGCCCGCCAAACACGTGACCATAGAGCCGTTGGTGCTCGTCCTCGAAGGCGAGCCGCCATCGCGCGACGCTCGCCGCATCAGGCTCGCCCACCGCGATCGTCGACGACTGGCCGCGGTATCTGAGCTCGAGTTGGTGGCGCCCCGGTGGAATCCGCGCCGCTTCGATTCCCTGCGCCAGGACCTTGGCGCGGAGCTCTTCTTCGAGCCGCGCCAACGCCGGCGCCAGGTCACGGAGCGTGTCTTCGTCGAGCGGACGCAGGACCGTCGCGACGCCGAACTCGCGGACGTCGGCCGCGCCCATGCCGAAGGCCGAGAGCACCCCGGCGTATGGGTGCATCAGTACAGTTGTCATGCCCAGATCGCGCGCCAGGGCGCAGGCGTGCTGGCCGCC
>DATAFT010000420.1:0-4849 GCA_036257295.1 Thermoanaerobaculia bacterium | reverse complement strand
CGCTCCTGCCGGCGGCAGTCGCCGTCACCGTGACGCTGGTGCCGGCCGCGGCGCCGGTGGTGACCGAGCGGGGAGTTCCACTGCATCGGGTGATCCTCTCGATGCTCCGGAACCGGCCGTTCCAGCGCTACCTCTTCATTTTCATCCTGGGCGCGATCCAGCTCGGCTTCTACGCCAGGCTCCTCTATCTCTTCCTCGACTCGTACCTCAAGATCGGCGACAAGTTCTCGCACGTGATGGCGGCCACCGCGTTCGCCAGTTGGGTCGTGATCCCGCTCTGGCTCGCGATCGTCGACCGGTTCGGCAAGCACAAGCCGTGGGCGCTGAGCCTGGCGGCGAGCTCCGTCGTGCTGTGGGCCTTCCTCTTCGTCGAGCCCGGACCGGGCGCCTTCTGGCCCGCGATCGTCATCTCGTGCCTGATGGCGATTCTGGGTGGCTGCAGCGCGGTGGCGCCGCCGTCGCTGCTGGCCGACATCATCGAGTACGACCGGCTGAAGACAGGCCAGGACCGGGCCGGCAACTACTTCGCTTTCCACCTGGTGGTGGTGAAGGTCGCGGTCGCGATCTCCGGCGGCGTTGCATTCCTGATGCTCGACTGGTTCGGGTTCGATCCCAAGGCGGTGACCCACGACGCCACCGCGCGCGCCGGCATGCTGCTCGCGTTCGTGTTCCTGCCCAACCTGCTCCAGCTCCTGTCGGTGCCCGCCGTGTGGAAGTTCCCGCTCGACCACCGCACGCAGCGCATCGTCCGGCGGCGCCTCGAGCAAAGAGAGGCGAGAATGGCGCGCGCGGCCGCGGCGAGAGAAGCATCAGCCCCGAGGTGACAATGATGACGAGGCGACGATCCGAAGCCGCAGGCCTTCTCCTGATCGCCACCGTACTGGCGTGCGCGCCGGCCGACCCGGCGCCGCCAAGCGCATCACCCGAGGGCGGCGCGACCGCGTCGTCCGAGCCGGACCCGCTCATTCCGCTTTCGACCTTCTTCTCGGGCTCGAGCTACGACGCGCCCCAGCTCTCGCCCGACGGCAAGTGGATCGCCTACCTGGGACCGGTAGAGGGCGTCGCCAACTTCCACCTGGCGCCGTCGTCCGATCCGACCACGGGAAAGGCGCTCACGCACCGCGCCGGCCGCGGCATCCAGGCGCGCGACGTGAGCGGCGTCGTCATGTATCGCTGGACGCTCGACAGCCGGTACGTGATCTACCCGCAGGACAAGAACGGCGACGAGAACTGGAACCTGTACCGGATCGACATCGCGACCGGAGAAGAACGCGACCTCACCGGCTTCGAGCACGCCACGGTGGAGCTCGAGGAGCTGTCGGCGCGCGATCCGCGCCGCGCGTTGATCAGCGTGCGCGAGAAGATGGTGGCGCTTCCGCAGCTCTACACGCTCGACCTCGAGACCGGCGAGAAGACTTTGTTCGCGAAGAACGACGAGTTCCTCGCCTTCACCGTCGATCACGACCTCGTCCCGCGCACCGCGGTCAAGCTCAACGCGGACGGCGGTCTCGACATCCTGCAAGCGGCCGGCGACGGCAAATGGGAACCGCTGTTCACCGTCGGCACCGACGACACCGCTGCGCTGTCGGCGACCGGCTACCAGAAGATCGGTCGCTTCGATCGCGACAACCGCCGCTCGTACTTCTACGACAGCCGCGGCCGCGACACCATCGCGCTGGTCGACTACGACTTCGAGACCGGCAAGCTCGAAGTCCTCGCCTCGGATCCCCGCGTCGATATCGGCGGCGTGCTCTACCACCCTACCGAGCACCGCCCACAGGCCTACGCCACCAACTGGACCAGCAACACCTGGAACGCGCTCGATCCCGCGATCCAGCCCGACCTCGATTTCCTGGCCGGCTCGACCGAAGGCGAGTACACGATCGTCAGCCGCAGTGATGACGATTCGAAATGGATCGTCAAGTTCACGCTGGCGCACGAGCCCGAGACCTACCAGCTCTACCGCCGGCCCGGACGCACGCTGACCAAGTTCCTGGTGACGACGCCGGAGCTCGAGGGGCTGCGCCTCTCGAAGATGCACCCGGTGGTGATCAAGTCGCGCGACGGCCTCGATCTGGTGTCGTACCTGAGCTTCCCGCCCTGGAGCGACGGCAACGAGGACGGCCGTCCGGCCCAGCCGGTGCCGCTCATCCTGCTGGTGCACGGCGGGCCCAGCGACGAGCGCGCGCAGTACGGCTACGGCCCCTTCCTGCACTGGCTGACCAACCGCGGCTACGGCGTTCTCTACGTCAACTACCGCGGCTCGCCAGGGTTCGGAAAAGCGTTCGTCAACGGGCAGCGCATGGAATGGGGCGGCAAGATGCACGAGGACCTGCTCGACCAGGTGGAGTGGGCGATCGCGCAGGGGATCACGACGCGCGACAAAGTGGCGATCCTGGGAGGCAGCTACGGCGGCTACGCGGTGCTGGTGGGGATGACCATGACCCCCGACGTGTTCGCCTGCGGCGTCGATCTGGTGGGTCCGTCGAACCTCGAGATCTTCATGCCGCACTGGGACGAGGACGTGATGTCGCGCGTCATCGGCGACCCGCGCACAGAGGAGGGCCGCGCCTTCCTGCGCTCGCGCTCGCCGATCAACTTCGCGCACCAGATGGTGCATCCCCTCCTGATCGGCCAGGGCGCCAACGACTCCCGCGTGCCGCAGGCGCAGTCCGACACGATGGTCGAGGTGTTCAAGGAAAAGAAGATCCCGGTGACCTACGTGCTTTACCCCGACGAGGGCCACGGGCTGCTGCGCGCCGAGAACAACGCTTCGTTCTGGGCGATCACCGAGGGGTTCCTGAGCCAGTGCCTGGGCGGACGGCACCAAGAGATCACCAACGAGCTCGAAGGCTCGAGCGCGCAGGTCGTCGCCGGCGCCGAGCTGGTGCCCGGGCTCGAAGCCGCACTCACGCGTCGTGACGCGGAAAAGCGGTGACAGTCGACTCATATGCAGTGACAGGTGACTGTCACCGATTTAGCGCGAAATGAGGCGACTGTCACCGAATTATCCCGTCGCGCGCCGCGACGACGAGGTGAGTGATTTCTTCGGCCTCGTGGTTACCACCCCGTTTCGCTGGTTGAACGACGTCGACTCCGCCGAGACGCGCGCCTGGATCGCGGCGCAGAACGCGCTCACCGACGACTTCTTCGACGGCGACGACGCGCGGGCGCGGCGTCGCGCGGAGCATCGCCGCTTCCTCGAGCTTTGGGCGCGCGAGGCGCCACGGATCCTTCCGATCGAGCGCGGCGGTTGCGTCTACCGCCTCGAGCAGCCCGACCACAAGAACCAACCCTCGCTGTGGTGTGAGACCGAAAGCGCGAAGCGCCTCGTCGTCGACGTCGAGGCCGAGAGCGCGACCATCGAGCCCGAGCTCGTCTCGGTCTCTCCTAGCGGGCGCTACGTCGCCTACGGCCTAGCTCGCGGCGGACGCGATGGCGGCGAGATCCACGTCTGGGATGCGCAGACCGGCCGGACGCTGCCCGACACCATCGCGCAGACCGCGGTCCCCACGGTGGCCTGGCACCCCAGTGAGCGCGGCTTCTTCTACAACGTGACGCGCCGCATCCTCGGCGCCGAGATCGAGGGGCAGGACGATGGCGTCTACTGGCACCGTCTCGGCGACGCGGTGACGGACGACGTGCTGTTGGTCGAGCTCGATCGAGCGCGCGCCGAGAAGGTGCACGGTCTGTATCCTTTCGTTCCCGACGGCGGCGACGTGCTGTTCGTGGTCGCCACCAACTTCGTAACCAGCGCGCGTGGGCTCGAGTTCTGGCCGCTACCGGAGGACCCCGCCGCAGGCGTCGGCGCCGGCACGCACTTGATCGACGATGCGGAAGCGCCGCTCGCCTGGCTCGGCGCGCGCGGCAGGGTTCACTTCTGGAGCACGCGGCTGGGCGCGGCGCGCGGCCGGGTGCTGGGCATGGATCTCGACCACCCCGAGCGCGAGCGCTGGCGAGTGGTCGTTCCGGAAGGCGATGACGCGCTCACCACCGACACCTACACCGTGCGCGCGCGGCTCGGCACGCTGAGCGGCGATCGGTTACTCCTCACGTATCTCCATCACGCCAGCCACCGCGTGCGGGTGTTCGATCTCGACGGGGACCCGCTCGGCGAGCTCGCGCTGCCGCCGCTGGTCACCGTCGAGGAGATCGTCCCCTCGGCTCCTGGTGGCGCGCGCGCGGAGGCGTTGGTGAGCACCGCGGACCTGCTGCGCCCCCACGTCCTCTATCGCTGGCGGGAAGGGAGCGAGCTCGAAGTCGTCGAAGCGCTGCCGACGCCGCTCAACGACGCTGATTTCGAAGTGGAGCGGATGTTCGTCAGCGCCCGTGACGGTGTCAAGGTCCCCTTGACAATCGCGCGTCCCCGTTCGCTCGATCGCGCGGCGCCGGCCCCGCTGCTGCTGTACGGTTATGGCGGTTGGGGCCAGTCCATCACACCGCGCTATTCACCGGAGGCGGCATGCTGGCTCGCGCTCGGCGGCATCTACGCCTATGCCAACCTGCGCGGCGGCGGCGAGTACGGCGACGCCTGGCGGGCCGCCGGGCAAGGAGTGCGCAAGCAGACCGTCTTCGACGATTTCCACGACACGGCGCTCCATCTCATCGCGAGTGGCGTGACCACGCCGGCGCAGCTCGGCATCCGCGGGCTCTCCAACGGCGGCCTCCTCACCGCCGCCTGCTACAACCAGCGGCCCGATCTCTACGGCGCCGCGATCTCGGAGATCCCGCTCGCCGACGTGATGTGGCTCGACCAGACCGACAAGGGTCGCGCCGTCGCCGCCGAGCTCGGCAATCCGCGCGAGAGCCGCGAGGTGGCGGCGGCGCTCCACGCCTATTCGCCGCTGCA
>DATAFT010000243.1:0-2787 GCA_036257295.1 Thermoanaerobaculia bacterium | reverse complement strand
CGCGAACCGGGTGTCGAGCAGCTTCGCCTCGAGCGGCACCTGACCGGCGGGAAATCCGGTGGCGACCGCGGCCACCTTGATGCCGGTCCCCTCGACGCCGCGCTTCGCCTCGGCCACCATCGTCGAGTAGACGCACACCGCCGCGACCGTGGGCAATTCAGGCATCGACTGGTGGAGCCGCCGCGCCTTGGCGCAGAGTTGCCTCACCTTGCCGGTCGAGTCGGCGCCCTCGAGCGTGGTGAGGTCGATCATCGACAGCGCGAGCTCGAGCGCCTGCAGCTTCGAGTCCTTCTTGATCGAGCGGGTGCGCAGCCGCGCGACGCGCTCCTCGACGCCGATCTGATCGACGCGCGGAGACGCTTGCTCGACGGCGAGGCTCACCGCGCCTTCTCCATCGAGTTGCCGTGGCGAACCGCGCGCGCCACCTTGCCGGTGGCATCGAGCTCGAAAACCACGGTCTCGGCGAGCTCGCCGTCGTCACGCACGCGCCGGAAGGTGTCGCCGTTGACGTGCCGCAGCTTCTCGAGGCTCTTGCGCGGCGTCTCGCTGGGCAGCCCGAGGATGGCGAGGCCACCCTCCCAGGGCACGATGACCGCCTCGCCCCACGACGACTCGTAGATTCCGGTGTACCGCGTAGCGTCGAACGACGGTGGAGCGACGACACCGGCGGTGGGCGTCGTCGCGCCTTCGCCCGGGCTTGCCGCCGCGGCTCCGGTGGCTCCACTGCTCGCCTTGCTCCGCTCGTCGATCTTCTTCAGCGCCGGCGCCACCAGGTCATAAGCGCCTTGCGTGAAGATCCGCGTCGGGCCATCGATCGCGTTGGACAGGTACGCCACGCCGAAGCCGTCGGCTGGCGCGATCGCGACCTCGGTGCGGTAGCCAGGGCACGAGCCGCCGTGCCCGACCATGGTGGTGTCGGCGTAGCGCCAGACCGAGAAGCCGAGGCCCCAACTCGTCTTCCAGTCGGGGTCCATCCAATGGACGTGCTGCATCTCGCGCAGCGTCGACGCCGCGACTACGTCCTTGCCGCCCTTCTCGAGCAGGTCGAGTTGCCAGCCGGCGAAGCGCGCCAGATCGAGCGCGGTCGACGCGTAGCCGGCCGCCGGCGCGATGGCGTCGGTCTGGAAGAAGCGCACCGGCTCGCGCTCACCCTCGCGCTTGCGCCGGCCGTACCCCATGGCGAGCCTCTTGCCGTGCTCGGCCTCGGGCAACCAGGGCGTGGTGTCCTTCATGCCCAGCGGCTGGAGGATGCGCTTGACCTGATGGTCGGCGTAGGGCTCGCCCGACACCGCGGCCACCACCTCGCCGGCGAGCGTCAACCCGAGGTTCGAATATTGGAAGTAGGTGTCCGCCGGATAGAGCGTTTGCTGGCTTTCGAGACCGGCGATCATCGCTTCGCGGGTCGGAAAGGCGAAGTCAGGACCCGTCCAGTAGGGCTGCGCCGACTCGCGCGGCAACCCCGACGAATGCGTGAGAATTCCGCGCAGCGTGACCGGCGGGCTGTCGGCATACTGCTGCTTGACGTCGAACCACGGAAGATATGTCGCGATCGGCTCGTCGAGCGCGAGCTTCCCTTCGTCGCGCATCTGCAGCACGCCCAGACTGGTGAAGAGCTTCGAGATCGAGCAGATGCTGTAGAGCGTGTCGGAGGCCGCCGGAAGCTTGGCTTCGCGGTTGGCGAGACCGAACCCCTTGCTCCAGATCACGTCCTTGCCGTGCACCACCGCCATCGAGATGCCCGGGATGTCGAGGTAGGCACGCTGCGCTTCGACCCAGGCTTCGAGGAGAGCGAGCGAATCGGCAAGGCCCTTGTCGGCCGCGGCCTGCGCGCCGTCAGGACGATCTTCGGCCGCACGCGACGACGGTGCCGTCATCACAGTCGCGGCGAGCGCGAGAATCGCGATCCGTCTCCCCTGTGTGCTGGGCATCCGATGACCTCCGTGAAACCACGGCAGCCTATCGCAGCGCGACGTGGCAGCTGGCTGCTGCGCCTGCGTGACAGGATCCGCGCGATCATGAAACTGCGACCCGTTCTCGTGTTTGCTCTGACGATGCCGTTGGCGCCATCGCTGCCGGCACAGCCACCGGCGGCCCCGGTCTCCCGGCAGGCAGCTTCTCCGCTCGCCTCCACGACCATTCGTCCCGACGGCCCGCCGACGTGGGACAAAGTCACCGGCGTCGTCGACGCGATGGTCGCCGCCCGCGGTCTCGACGGCGCCTTCCTCGAGGTGGTGCGTGGCGACGAAGTCCTCTATTCGCGCGGCTTCGGCCGCTTCACCCGCGACACCTTGCTCAACGTCGCCTCGGCGACCAAGTGGGTGACGGCCACGCTGCTCATGACCACGGTCGAGCGCGACGGCGTCGATCTCGACGGCCGCATCGATCGCTACCTGCCTTGGATTCCACCCGACAAAGCCGGGGTCACGCTCGCGCAGTTGTTGTCGCACACCTCGGGCCTGCCTGGGATCCGCGACAATCCGATCGATCTCCGGCAGGGCGTAGCAATGCAGCTCGAGGAAGCGGCGCGCCAGATCGCGGCGCTCGATCTCGCGCACCCGCCCGGCGCGATGTTCGACTACGGCGGCGCCGGCTTCCAGCTCAGCGGTGCAGTGGCGCAGGCCGTCACTGGCAAGCGCTGGGAGGAGCTCTTTCAAGAGCGCATCGCCCGACCGCTGGGCATGACGTCGAGCCGCTACGGCCACCCCGCTCCCGAGCTCGAGAGCGCTGTCGGCATCCAGAACCCCAACCTGCAGGCAGGACTCTTCACCAACGCCGCCGACTACCTGA
>DATAFT010000224.1:0-4569 GCA_036257295.1 Thermoanaerobaculia bacterium | reverse complement strand
CCGATCATCGTCGATGCCAAGTCGGGGGTGTCGGGCGCCGGGCGCAACCCGGGCACCAACAACCACTTCAGCGAAGTCAACGAGAACGTTCGGCCGTACAATCTGGGCCGCCATCGCCACACCGCGGAGATGTTGCAGGAGTTCGCCGCCGCCGGAGCGCCGGAACCGGTGTGGTTCTCACCGCACCTGGTTCCGATGACGCGCGGCATCCTCGCCACCTGCTACGTGCGCACCAGGAACGGTGTCGACCAGGGCGCGGCGCAGGCGGCCTATCGGCGGCGTTACGAAGGATCGCCGTTCGTGCGCGTGCTGACCGACAAGCTGCCGGAGACCAAGGCGACGCAGGGATCGAACTTCTGCGACGTCTCCGTTCTCGCCGCGCCGGCCGAGCGGCTGGTGGTGGCGATCGCCGCACTCGACAACCTGGTGAAGGGAGCCTCCGGCCAGGCCATCCAGTGCATGAACCTGATGTTTGGTTTGAAGCAGGAGGAAGGTTTATGGGCACCGCCCCTGTATCCGTGACCGCACCGGTGGCTAGGACGAAGCCGGAAATCTTCGCCGGCGACGTCACCAGCCCGGCCGGCTTTCGCGCCGCGGGCGTCCACTGCGGCTTGAAGAAGAGCAATCTCGACCTGGCGCTGATGGTCTCGGATCGTCCGGCGTCGGTAGCGGGGGTGTTCACCACCAACCAGGTGAAGGCGGCGCCGGTGCTCTACTCGCAGCGCATCGTAGCTCTTGGTGCAGCGCGCGCGATCGTGTGCAACAGCGGCAACGCCAACGCCTGTACCGGCGAGGCCGGGCTGCGCGACAGCCAGGAGACCGCGGCGCTGGTGGCCGAGGAGCTGGGCCTTCTCTCCAACCAGGTGATCGTCGCCTCGACCGGCGTCATCGGCGTGCCGCTCGACATGGAGAAGCTGCGCGCCGGCATCCCGCGGGCGGTGGCCGATCTGCAGACCTCGGGTGAGAGCGCGGCGCGGGCGATCATGACCACCGACAACTTCCCCAAGACCTGCGCGGCGCGCTTCCGCGTCGGTACTGCGGAGATCACGATCGGCGGGATGACCAAGGGCGCGGGGATGATCCAGCCCAACATGGCGACCACGCTCTGCTTCGTCACCACCGACGCCGGCGTGGCGCCGGAGACGCTGCAGGCGGCTCTGCGTAGCGCGGTCGCGACTTCTTACAACTCGATCACCGTCGACGGCGACACCTCGACCAACGACGCGGTGGTGGTGCTCGCCAACGGCGCGTCGGGGGTGCGAATCGAGGGGGGCACGCCGGAGCACGAGGTCTTCGTCGAGGCGCTTTCCGCCGTCACGCTCGAGCTCGCCAAGATGATCGTGCGCGACGCCGAGGGCGGCACCAAGGTGATCGCGATCAAGGTCGAAGGCGCGCGCGACGACGAGGAGGCGCGGCGCGCCGCGTTCACCATCGCCAACTCGCCGCTGGTCAAGACCGCGTTCTACGGCTGCCAGGCCAACTGGGGGCGGATCCTCGCCGCCGCCGGCCGCGCCGGAGTGGCGATGAACGAAGCCAGGAGCGGCGTCTGGTTCAACGACATCCGCGTCGTGCGCGACGGGCTCGCGGTGGGGAGAGACATGCGCGCCGCCGAGGCCGAGATGCGGAAGCCCGAGGTGACCGTGCGCGTCGACCTCGGCGTGGGCGAAGGCAGCGGCCTGGTGTGGACTTCGGACCTCACCGAGGAGTACATCCGCATCAACGGGAGCTACATCAGTTGAGCCGGGTCGGGGCCAAGTCTCGACGGCGCGCGAGGGCGGCGGTCACCGCGCGGGCCGAGCCGGCGGCTGAGTCGGCGTCGGCGTCGGTTGCCACTCCCACGGGCTCAGCCGCAACCGCGCCCGACGTCGCCTCTTTGCCCGACTTCGGCATCTACCTCGACCGCGCCCTGCGCTACGTGGCCGAGTGGCGACGCAAGCGCGTGGTCGTCAAGTTCGGCGGGCAGGCGCTCGAGAAGAACGAGCTCGGCACCCTGGTCGAGGACCTGGTCCTGCTGCAGCGCTCCGGTCTGCGGCCGGTGCTGGTCCACGGCGGCGGCCCCGAGATCACGCGCGCGCTCGAGCGCCTCGGCATCGAGCCGCACTTCGTCGATGGCTTGCGCGTCACCGACGCCGACACCATGGAGGTGGTCGAGATGGTGCTCGCCGGCCGCGTCAACAAGCGGCTGGTGACCATGATCCAGGAGAACGGCGGCCGCGCGGTGGGCCTCTCCGGCAAGGATGCATTCCTGCTCAAGGCGCGCCCGCATCCGAAGAGCGCCGAGCTCGGCTTCGTGGGCGAGGTCGAGTCGATCGACACCGAGATCCTCGAGATCCTGGTCGACCGCAACTACCTGCCGGTGGTGTGCTCGGTGGGCTGGGGCGACGACGGCGAGACCTACAACCTGAACGCCGACACGGTGGCGTCGGGGCTCGCGGTGGCGCTGGGCGCCGAGAAGCTCATCATCCTAACCGACGTGCGTGGCATTCATCAGGAGACCCGGCGCGGCAACAAGCGCATCGCGACGCTGACGCCCGACAAGGCCGAGGATCTGCTCGAGACCGGGGTAGTGTCGCGCGGCATGGTGCCGAAGCTGCGCGCCTGCATCGACGCGGTCGAGCGCGGCGTGCCGAGCGCGCACATCATCCACGCCGGCGACAAGCACGGCGTGCTGGTCGAGCTCTTCACCGACGCCGGCATCGGGACCATGATCCGGAAGGAAGAAGGAGGCGGCTCGTGAGCGACGATCGCGACTGTTTGTTCCAGAACTACGTGCGGGCTCCGCTCGCGTTCACGCACGGGCGCGGCGCCAAGCTCTACGACGCAGCCGGCCGCGAGTATCTCGACTTCATCGGCGGCATCGCGACCAGCTGCCTGGGGCACGCGCATCCGAAGCTGGTGGGGGCGATCGCCGAGCAGGCCGGGCGCTACATCCACGTCTCGAACCTCTTCCGTATCCCCGAGCAGGAACGCGCGGCACGCCTGCTGGTCGACGCGAGTCGCGCCACCGTCAAGGGGCGGAACCTGGGGCTCGACCGCGTCTTCTTCTGCAACAGCGGCACTGAGGCCAACGAGGCGGCGATCAAGATCGCGCGCAAACGTGGCTCGGCCTGGCCCATGGGTGGGGGTTCCGGGGGGGGCACGAACCGCCACGAGATCATCGTCACCCACAAGAGCTTCCACGGTCGCACGCTCGGCAGCCTCGCCGCCACCGGCAATCCGCGCTATCACCAGGGCTTCGGGCCGCTCCCGCAAGGGTTCGTGTTCGTCGAGTACAACGACCTCGCTGCGGCGCGCGCCGCGGTCAACGAGAAGACCTGCGCCGTGCTGGTCGAGCCGGTGCTGGGCGAGAGTGGCGTGATCCCCGCCGAGCCCGAGTACCTGCGCGGGCTCGAGGCGCTGTGCCGCGAGCGCGATCTGCTGTTCCTGCTCGACGAGGTGCAGACCGGCGTCGGGCGCACCGGTTCGATGTTCGCCTTCCACCACTACGGCGTGCAGCCCGACGTCGTCACGCTGGCGAAGGCGCTCGGCGGCGGTGTCGCGGTCGGCGCGGTGCTGGCGCGCGAGGAGATCGCGCTATTGCTGGTGCCCGGCGATCACGGCTCCACCTTCGGCGGCAACGCGCTGGCGACGGCGGCGGTCGCGGCGGTGATGGAGACGATCCACGACCAGGGGTTGGTGGAGAACGCGCGCGCGATGGGCGAGCGGCTGCGCGCCGGGCTCGCCACCGTCGACGGCGTGACGGAGGTGCGCGGGCTCGGCTTGCTGGTAGCGGCGGAGCTCCAGACCGAGGCGGGGCCGGTGGCGGCGCGCGCGCTCGAGAACGGACTCCTGATCAACGCGGTGCGCCCGACCAGCATCAGGATGGCGCCGCCGTTGATCGTCACCGCCGCCGAGATCGATCGCGGCGTCGAGCTCTTCGCGCGCACGCTGCAATCGACGACCGCGATGGCGGGCGCGGGCGGCGGCCGCTGAGCAAACGGATGTCTTGATGGCGAGCCCCGAGCAGGACGGCAAGCCCGGGAAGCTCTGGGGCGGACGGTTCCAGGGCGGCGTCGACCCTCGCATCGACCGCTTCGCCTCCTCGCTCCCGTTCGATCGACGGCTGCTGCGTCACGACCTGACGGCGAGCCTCGCCCATGCGCGCATGCTGCTCGAGCGTTCGGTGCTCGAGCGCGACGACGCCAAGGCGATCCTCGAAGGGTTGTCGAGCCTGCTCGCCGAAGCCGAGCGCGGCGCGCTCGAGGTCGAGGGCGCCGACGAGGACATCCACTCCTGGATCGAGCGCCGGCTACGCGAGCGCATCGGCGACCCCGCGCTGCGCGTCCACACCGCGCGCAGCCGCAACGACCAGACCGCGATAGCGCTGCGGCTCTACGTGCGCGAGGCGCTGCGCGAGCTCACCGGCGGTGTGCTCGCGTTCGCCGCGGCGCTGGTCGGTACGGCGGCGCGGCACGTCGAGACCTGGCTTCCCGGCTACACCCATCTGCAGCGTGGCCAGCCGGTGAGTCTCGCGCACCATCTGTTGGCGCACGCGTGGGCGCTCGAAGCCGACGCGCGCCGACTCGCCGT
>DATAFT010000214.1:0-3393 GCA_036257295.1 Thermoanaerobaculia bacterium | reverse complement strand
TCGAGGGCGCGGTGGTCTCGAACCCGATCGCGAAGAAGACCACCTCGCGGTCCGGGTTGTCCTGCGCCAGCTTCAAGGCATCGTTCGACGAGGTGCGGCCCGGCCTCGAAGTGATGCTGAACTCCTCGCGCAGCGGCCAGGGCATGGAGCTGTGGCGGCATCGACTGGAGCAGGGCCGCCGGGCGGCGCTGGCGCAGGCGATGGGCGTGCATGCGCACTCTCACTCGCACGGCGAGAGCGCGCACACCCACGCCTCGACCGAGCATCATGGCCACGGAGCAATGACGCACTCTCACGGAGCGACCACGCACTCACATTGAGAGCGCCGCGCTCGCGCCGTGCTCGCGCCGCGCGCGACTCGTTCAGGCGCGCGCCAGTCCGCTCAGGATCTTCACCGTCTCCGCCGCTGCGCGCTCCGGCGGCAGCGCCGTGTCGGCGATCCCCGACACCACCTTCGTGATGTTGTGATCGGCGCGGCCGGCGTCGGCCCAGACCGAGACCGGCGCCGCGGTGATGTACACCGAGTAGGCGTGGTGGCCGGAGCCCGGCCGCTCGCCGATGACGTGCACGATGGCGGGACGCGCCGTGGCGTCGGGGCGCGCGCCGTAGAGGATCTCGCCGATGCGGTAGCCGGCGCGCACGCGCCCGCCGGTCACCACGATGGGCTCGGGCGCGAGCTCGAAGCCGGCGGCGCCCAGTTTCTGGCGCAGCCGATCGAGGTAGGGCGCGAGGTGTCCGTCGTCGGTGAGCGCCAGCGCGTTGAGGCCGTCAGAGATCACGACTTGCACGTCCCACTTGTCGCGCCGGCGATCGCGCAGCTTGGCGACCGCGGTGTCACCGCTCGGGTCGAGCCGCTCGCCGGTCGGGGGATGGAGAATGTAGTCGGCGCGGTCGCTCGATTGCGTGCGCACCGCCAATGCGCTCGGTAGCGCGGCGGCGAACGACTCCGGCAGCTCGGCCCAGATGCAGCTCTTGGAGTCGTCGTAGAGGTGGCGGATGCGGCGGTCGAGCTCGGGCTCGAGGTTCCACACCTCCTCGCCATGTCCTTCGGCGATCTCGACGCCGCGCGCGCGCACTGCCGCGATCGCGCGCCGGGCCTCGGCCAGGATCTCGTCCTCCGGCCGCGCGTCGTGCCGGCGCCGGCGGTATTGCAGGTAGATCCAGCCCGGCTGCCCGAAGTGCTCGGTGGGCCGGCCGTCGGCGTCGATGACGCCGATCTCCTGGAAGAACGCCCACATCCGATCGTCGACCTTGTAGCCGAACCGCTCGCGGATCCGCACGTGGTCCTGGAACGCGGTGGTGAGGTAGCTGAGCATGGGGTCGTTCTTGGTGGGCAGCGCCATCAGGTAGGCGGGGTTCGCGGGCATGATGCGGTCGAGGCACCAATCGAGGTCGTCGAGGTCGACCTCCATGTGGAGCGTCGAGCAGACGTCCAGCCCGATCGGCAGACCGTGAAGCTTGCCCATCACGGTGTCTTCCAGGCAGCAACGGACCAGCTGCTCGCGGCTGCGGAAGACCTCGGGGCCGATGAAGCCGGCGACGTCGTTGAGGTGGACCCAGGGCGCGACCTGGCGGCCCGCGCGCTGCTGCGCAGCCGCGACCTCGCGTTTGAGCGCGCGGGCGAAGCCGTAGTTGCGCGCCTCGTGGATCACCATGTCGAAGCCCTTGCCGTGGCCGTTGGTGCCGTCGGCGCCCTGACCGGTCTCGAAGTAGAAACCGTAGCGACCGCCGCGCGTGGCGGCGTGGTCTTTCATCTTGTCGACCGAGATGTCGAATGTGGTGTTGGCGTCGGTCACACCGGCCAAGCTCTGGAACCACAACGCGGTCGACCCGGGATAGCGGCGCTCGGCCTCGGCCTGCACGTCGACATGCGCCAGCACGCACTGAGGGATCACCTGCTCGAGGCCGAAGGTGGCGATCACCTCGCCCAGCGCGCGCTCGATCTTCGCCACCGACTCGACGTCGCTCGATACCGGGTTGCAGCCGAGCACGACGTCGCCCACCGCGTACGACCAGCCGTCGAAGACCTGCCACACGATGTCCTCGACCTCGTCGGTCGGTGAGTTGGGCTGGATCCGCGCGCCCAGGTAGCCCTTGGCGCCGATGTTCGAGCCCGGCAGCGGGTTGAAGATCTTGGCGCCGACCGCGATCAGCTCGTCGTTGGTGAGCAGCTTGACGGTAAACGCGGCGGCGTCGCTCGGCAAACCAGGCAGAACCGCGGCGATCTCGTCGGCGGAGCGCGTGAGCAGGAACTCTTTCCACTCGGCCATCGTCCAGCTTGCGATGCGCCGCTTGGCGACCGGATCGACGGCGCTCGCGATGTAGCGCGATACGTCGTCCTCGAACACGGGATGGGCATCGAGGTCGCCGATGCGCGTGCGCGCGAGGAGGGTGCGGGCGTACCGGCGCGAGGCGTCGTCCGGCGCCGCGATCCCTTGCGCCGCGTCGCCCTCCTTCCATTCGTTGGCGGCGCCCAGGATGCGGCAGTAGAGCCCGAGGTCGAATTCGCCGGCGGCGCGTTCGATGTAGCGAAAGATGTCTTCGCCCGCCTTCGGCTCGGCCAGCGGCGCCGGCGAGCCGGGAATCCCCTTGGCGGGTTCGCCCTGCTGGCGCGGGCTCTGCGCGAATGCGACAGTGGATGGACTCATGAGTGGCGTCCTCCCGTCTATATTACGGAACCGAGAGAGGAGCTTCAGACGCGATGAGACTGCATGCGCTCGCTTGCTTGCTGCCCGTTCTCCTGGCTCCGGCGCGCCCGATCCACGCTCGCGCCTGCGAGCTCTCGAGCGCCGATCGAGAGTGGATCGGATCCGCCATCGAGATGTGGAGCAGAGCGGCCGACGCGCTCGGGCGCAGCATCGAGTCGATGCCGTGGACGCTCCTCTACGACGAGCGCTGCGTCGTCCATCTGAATCCACGATCGGGCCATTCCCGCACTCAGGTTGAAACCCTCGCGGTGACCTTCGGCGGCAAGCCGGTTCCGAACCGGTCGAGCGCTTACCGGAAGCGATTCTCGATTCCGAGCGGCGCGAAGCTCACTGGCGACGCGGTCGCTTTCACCTCGCTGGCCAAGGACGGGGGCACCTTCTTCGTCATGGCGCTCCCCAGCGTCTGGCGGAAGGACCCGAGGTCGATGCCGGACGAGGACATCGACGAGTTCGCGAGCGGAGTCCTGGCGCACGAGATGACACACACGATCCACCTGCGCTCGGTGATGACGGCGTTGGAGGACGTGCAACGTCGCCACCCTTCGATGCCGAAGAGCATCGACGACGACTATCTGCAGTCGGTGTTCGAGGACGAGGCCGAGTACGTGGCCGCCTACGAGCGCGAGATCGCGCTCTACCGGCGCGCCATCGCGGAGCCCGACGCCACCGCGGCGCGCGAGTGGGC
>DATAFT010000229.1:0-3350 GCA_036257295.1 Thermoanaerobaculia bacterium | reverse complement strand
TCGCCGGTGACCGTCGAGTTCTGGCCTTGAGGCCCGGCCAGATTGATGGTCACGCCAGGCAGCGGCTTGCCTTCGGCGTCGAGCGCGCGACCTTCGAGCGTGCCGGTCTGCGGTCCATCGGCGTGGACCGCGGCCACGCCGGTCAGCATCGTCAACATCGCCAGTGCGGCAATCCAGCCCTTGGTACGCATCGAGTCTCTCCCTCGGCGGGGCCGCGCCCCGCCCGTTCGACCGTTCAATCGACTCCACTTCCAGCCGGCTTCGACGATCCTCGTCATCGACCTGCCGTTTTCAAGCCCCGAGTCTCCGGGAGAGCCCCTTCGATCAGGCCCCGAGCCGCCAGCCACCGAGGCGGGAAGACCTCGGCGTAGATCCGCGCCATGGTCGCGCGGTAGTCCCACTCGTGCGAGAGGGGCCGCCAGCCGATGCCGTCGAGCAAGCGGCCGCCCATGCGCCGGAGGACGACGCGGGGATCGCTGACTCCAACCAACGACGGCGGTGAGCTCATTCGCTCGAACATGCCCTGGCTGAAGGCGTTGAGACCGAACAGCACCTCTTCCACCGTGATCCCGAGCGAAAGATCGAGGTCGCCGTTCGCAACCGCCTCACGCGCCACGGTCGCGTTCAGCTCCGCGTCCTCCCGTTGCAGCGCCCCCAGGCGCTCCTGGCTGCTCTCGCTCGTTTTCTCCAACACTGCGTGAGCCAACGCGAAGACCTGGGGAAGAACATGACGCGGATAGAGCACGCAGGTCACCTCACCGAACGCCACGATGCGCTCGCGCGGCCTGCCTTCGAATCGCGCGATGCGGCGGTAGAGCTCGACGCGGAGCTCGAGCGACTCCGCGGCGAGCTCGACGATGAGCTCCTCCCTCGACGAGAAGTAGCGGTAGATCGCCGTTCGCGCGTACCCGGCTTCGTCGGCGACGCGCTCCATGGTGAACGTAGCGATGCCGTCGCGGCTCAGATGGTCACGCGCAACCTCCAGGATCGCCGCGCGCCGGCGATCGATCCCACGAGATATGCGCTCCGCTCTCAACATGCGGCCCTCCGCGGGGCGACCGCTCCAGTCAAGGACGCTACGCCGAATTTTGTGACACTACGTCACGGAGACTAGACCGAGGGGTCTATTTTGTCAATGGCGCTACGCGCCCAGCGTGCGCGCAGCTCGGTCTTGAGGATCTTCCCCGACGCGTTGAGCGGGAACTCGTCGACGAAGCGCCAATGGCGCGGCGTCTTGTAGTGAGCCAGATGCTCGCGGACGTGCGCATGGAGCTCACGCTCGTCGGGCCGCGCGATACCCGGCGCCGCGCGGATGAACGCCGCGACCTGCTCGCCCCACTCGCGATCGGGAACGCCGATCACCGCCACCTCCGCCACCGCGGGGTGCAGGAAGAGGACGTCCTCGATCTCCTTGGGATAGATGTTCTCGCCGCCGCGGATGATCATGTCCTTGGTGCGGCCGTGCACCCGGACGTAGCCTCGATCGTCCATCGAGCAGAGGTCGCCGGTGTGAAGCCAACCCTCGGCGTCGATCGCCTTCGCGGTCTCTTCCGGCATCTCGAAGTATCCGTGCATGACCAGGTACCCGCGCGTGCAGAGCTCGCCGATCTCGCCGCAGGGCAGAGTCTCGCCGGTCACGGTGTCGACGATCTTCACCTCGGTCTGCGGGAGCGGCGGCCCGGCGGTCGATGACTTGTCGTCGATCGAATCGTCGGGGAACGTCTGCGTGACGCCAGGCGACGCTTCGGTTTGACCGTACGAAATCGAGAAGTCGACGCCGAGACTCTGTTCGATGCGCCGCACCAGCTCGGCGGGAACGGTGGTGCCGCCGGAGCACACCGCTCGCAGCGACGTGAGGTCGCGCCGCTCGAAGTCGGGGTGCTCGATGATCCGCAGCAGCATGGTCGGAACACCCGGAAGAAACGTCACCCGCTCGGCCTCGATCAGCTCGAGCATCAAGCCGGGATCGAACTGCGGCACCACGATCAGCGTCGCGCGCTCCCACAGTGGACCGAAGACGGCGAGCCCGCCGCCGCTCGAGTGGAAGAGCGGCACGGCGTTGATCCAGCACTCCCCCATGCGGCCGCGCACCGCGGTGAAGCGCGCGTTGTTGACCATGCCGCGGTGATGGAGCAACGCTCCTTTGGGGCGGCCGGTGGTACCCGACGTGTACTGGATCTGGACCGGCGCCGATGGCGACACGCCCGGCAGCTCGCCGCACCGCGCCGCGGACGAGCGGCCCGATGCCGAGAAGACCGCCCAGTCATCGAACGAGACGACGTGTCGCAGCTCGGGTAGTTCGCTCCGTACTTCGGCGAGCGCCCCCGCCATGTCGTGGCCGCGATGCTCGCGCACGAGAAAGAGGCCCTTGGCGCGCGACTGACGCAACACGTAGGCGAGCTCCGTCGCGCGGTACGCCGGGTTGACGGTGACCAGCACCAGGCCGGCCAGCGCGGCGCCGAGCTCGAGGAAGATCCACTCGGGTCGGTTGGGGGCCCACACCGCGACGTGATCGCCGGGAACGAAACGTAGGAGCAACGCGCGCGCGGCCGCCTCACTCTCGGCCAGGAGCTGGTCATAGGTCCAGCGACGGCGCCGCGACGGATCGGGGTCGCCTTCGATCAGCGCGGTGCGATCGGGCGCGTCAGCGGCGGCGGCGCAAAGGAGCTGCCCCACCGAGACCTCGTGCAGGGGCTCGGTGGTGTCCGCCGGAAAGTGCGAGATAGATATCAGTCGCCTATCCATGCCGCGACGTCTCGGCCCCAAAGTAGATTGAATAGTCTATCCACCCTCCGTTACGCTAGCTCCGCGAATGGTGTTTACCATTCGCTCCGCTAGCCATGATGTTGGCGCCGCGGACGGCGCATTGGCCCGCACAGGAGGGTTCGGATGGGACTTCTCGACGGCAAAGTCGTTCTAGTCACTGGCGCCGGCGCCGGCATCGGTCGCGCCGACGCGCTGCTCTTCGCTCAGCAGGGAGCAAGAGTAGTAGTCAACGACCCGGGGTGCGCTCGCGACGGCAGCGGGGAGAGCGACGCCGCCGACCGCGTGGTCGAGGAGATTCGGAGCGCCGGTGGCGAGGCGGTCGCGACCAAGCGGCCGGTCGGCACCTTCGAGGCCGCCGAGGAGATCGTCGGCGCCGCGGTCAAGGCGTTCGGCGGCCTCGACGTCCTGGTCAACAACGCCGGCATCCTCCGCGACAAGACCGCGCTCAAGCTGGCGCCCGAGGAATGGTCGGCGGTGCTCGACGTCCACCTGACCGGCACCTTTTCGTGCTTGCAGGCCGCAGCGCGCGTGATGCGCGATCAGGGTCGCGGCGGCCGCATCATCAACATGACCTCGATCGCCGG
>DATAFT010000203.1:0-6032 GCA_036257295.1 Thermoanaerobaculia bacterium | reverse complement strand
CTGCGGGGAGCGGCGCTCGCGGGAACTACGGTCAGCAGCGCGATCGCGGCTGCGATGAGGCGGCACATGCGTGACAGGGGCTCCTTCCTCACACGCTCCTCGCTAGGCGGGGTCGCGATGCTAACAGCCCGAGCAGCCGCGCTCCCGAGCGCCAGTCACTCGTCGTCGGAGCGCGAGACCCTGCCGCGCAGCGCCTTGGTGCGGCCCTGGCGCCGCTTGGCTTCGCGCCGCCGCAGCTTGGCCTGCTTCGAGACTCGAGTCGGCCGGCGTGGGCGCGGCGGTGTGGCTGCCCGCTCGAGCAGCGCAGCGAGGCGCTCGCGCGCGTCGCGCCGGTTCTTCTCCTGGGTGCGGAAGCGACGAGCTTCGATGCGCAGCACCCCGTCGGCGCCGAGCTTGCGGCCGGCGAGCGCGCGAACGCGCGCCTTCCACTCGGGGTCGAGCTCGGCGGCGTCGAGGTCGAAGCGGAGCTGCACCGCCGTCGCCACCTTGTTGACGTTCTGGCCACCCGGCCCCGACGAGCGCACGAACTCCTCGGTGATGAAGCGTTCGAGCGAACCCAGATCGCGCGTGTCCATGAGCTGGATCCTAGTGTGGAAACGGCGCCCCGAAGGGCGCCGCTCCCGATCCGATCAGCTATCCGATGCCTCGATCAGTGCGGGGGACCGCCTAGATCGATGGCGTGACTGGCCTCGTCGCGAAAGACCAGCCTCCCGTTCTCGAGCGCCGCGTCGCGCAGCGTGAAGGCCAGCACCTCGCCGAGGTGCTCGACCAGCTCGACGTGGATCTTCTTGCGCACCTCTTCGTGGAGGTCCTCGAGGTCCGACTCGTTGCCCTTGGGCAGCACGATGTCGGTGATGCCGGCGCGCACGGCGCCCAGGATCTTCTCCTTGACGCCGCCGATGGGAAGAACGCGGCCGCTGAGCGTGATCTCACCGGTCATCGCCACGTCGTGACGGGCCGCGCGCCCCGACAGCGCGGACACCACCGCGGTGGCGATGGTGACGCCGGCCGAGGGCCCATCCTTGGGGATGGCTCCCGCCGGGACGTGGATGTGGAGATCCTGCTCGAAGCCGGGTCGATCGATGCCGAGGCCTTCGGCGTGGGAGCGGGCGTAGCTCCAGGCCGCGCGCGCCGACTCCTTCATCACGTCGCCGAGCTGGCCGGTCAGGATCAGCTCACCCTTGCCGCGCATCTTGGTGACCTCGACGAACATGATGTCGCCGCCCACCGGCGTATAGAACATGCCGGTGGCGACACCCACCTGATCGCGGTCGGCGGCATGCTCGGGGTGCACCTTGGGCCGCCCGAGCAGCTCGGCCACGTGCTCGCGCTCGACCGTCATGCGCTCCACCTCGCCGGCGGCGATCCGGCGCGCCACCTTGCGGGCCAGGCTGCCGATCTCGCGCTCGAGCTGGCGTACGCCCGCTTCGCGCGTGTAGCGGCTGATGAGCTCTTCGAGCGCGCTGTCGCCGATCTCGATCTGCTCGGTGGCCAGACCGTTGTCGGTGAGCTGACGCGGCACCAGGTACTGGCGCGCGATCGCCTTCTTCTCCTGTTCGGTGTAGCCGCTGAAATCGACCATCTCCATGCGATCGAGCAGCGGCGCCGGGATGTTCTGCACGAAGTTGGCGGTGGCGACGAACAGCACCTCGGACAGGTCGAACGGCACCCCGAGATAGTGGTCGGTGAAGCTGTCGTTCTGCGCCGGGTCGAGCACCTCGAGCAGCGCGCTCGCGGGATTGCCCTGGAACGAGACCGACAGCTTGTCGACCTCGTCGAGGACGAACACCGGGTTCTTGCTGCCGACCTGCTTGAGGCCCTGGATGATGCGGCCCGGCATCGCGGCGACGTAGGTGCGACGATGGCCGCGGATGTCGGCCTCGTCGCGGATACCGCCGAGCGAGATGCGGTGGTACTTGCGACCGGTGGCGCGCGCGATCGACCGCGCGATCGACGTCTTGCCGACGCCGGGAGGACCGACGAAGAGGAGGATCGGGCCGCGGCGCGTGTCGGGCGCGGTGGTCTTGTCCTTGCCGTCGCTCTCAGTCGAGCTCTTCGCCGCATCGCCGTTGCCGCCGACCTTCGCGCCACTGCCTTCGGCTTTGCCGTTGCCTGACGCCGCTTGCTCGGCGTCGCGCTGGAGCTGGAGCTGGCGCACCGCCAGGAACTCGAGCACCCGGTCCTTGACGTCCTCGAGCCCGTAGTGGTCCTCCTCGAGGACCTTGGCCGCGTGCTTGAGGTCGATCTGTTCCTCGGTGCGCGTGTTCCACGGTAGCTCGGCGATGGTCTCGAGATAGGTGCGGATCACCTGCGACTCCATCGCCTCGCGACCCATGCGGGCCAGGCGCCCGAACTCGCGGTTGACCTCCTTGCGCACGTCCTCCGGCAGCTCGAGAGCGTCGAGCTTCGCCCGCAGCTCGTCGAGCTCGGCGCCGCCTTCGCCCTCGCCCAGCTCGTCCTGGATCGCCTTCATCTGCTCGCGCAGGAACATCTCGCGCTGGCGATCGCCGATCTCCGCCTGCACCTTGCTCTTGATCTGCTCCTGGGCGTCGAGGACGTTGAGCTGACGCTGGACGTGCGTCAGCACCAAGCGCAGCCGCTCCTCGACCGAGAGGGTCTCGAGCAGCTGTTGGCGCTGCTGCGACGAGAGGTCGAGATAGCCGGCGACCAGGTCGGTGAAGCGACCGGGCTCGGTGACGCTCTTGAGCACCTGCTCGACCGCGTCCTTGGGGAGCCCCGAACGCTCTCCGAGCTCAGCCGCGCGCTGGCGCAGCTCACGATGGAGCGCCACGAACGCGGCTTCGTCGGGCGACTGGGGCGGCAGCTCCTCGGCTTCGACCACGGTGGCCATGATCATGCCGTCCGATTCTTCGAAGCGCACCGCGTGGCCGCGGCGCAGCCCGGTGATCAGCAACTGGGTGCCGGCCAGCCCGCGCTGCTGCTGGTCGATGCGCGCGATGGTGCCGGTGGTGAACAGCGCGGAGCTGTCGATCTCCTCCGTATTGCTGCGCTGGAGAGCAGTGAAGATCAGTTTGTCCGGCGCGTTGTAGGAGGCCTCGATGGCGCGCAGGCTAGGCGGTCGCCCCGCCAGGATCGGCATGGTCACGCCGGGGAAGACCACCACGTCGCGCAGGGGCAGTACCGGGAGATGCAGTGGCTCTTTGCGAACGGTCTTCGATGTCGTCTCGGTCATCTGGTCCCCGTTTGTGCGCCGACACGGCGTCCCCGGCCGGGACGGCCGAGGCGCCTCCGCGTCGGGCTCTATGCTGATGGAACGCCGGTTTGGCTTGTCGTATTCCAGGTGCAGCCAAGATTTGAGCGTCCTGGCCTCAGAGTATATCTTCGAAGCCTGCACTCAAGGGTGATCCGGGGTGCCCCACGATTCTCCATGCCCTGTTTACGCGCCGGGAGGCACCGCGGCCTCAGCTCGCGACCGAACCAGAGGCTCTCTCATCGCGTCGGATCCGGTCCGATCTGGACCAGCATCTTGCCTACGTTCTCTCCACCGAGCAGTCCGATGAAGGCCGCCGGGGCGTTCTCGATGCCCTGGACGATGGTCTCGCGGTTCTTGAGCTTGCCGTCGGCGAGCCACCCGGCCACGTCGCGAGTGAAGGCGGGGAAGCGATCGAAGTGGTCGGAGATGATGAAGCCGGTCAGGGTGAGCCGGCGCGGGATGCAGAAGATGAGATTGCGCGGGCCGGGCTGCGGCTGCTCGTCGTTGTATAGCGCGATCATCCCGCACAGCGGAATGCGACCGAACGGGCGCATGTTGGCGAGCGCCGCTTCGAGCATCGCGCCGCCCACGTTCTCGAAGTAGATGTCGACGCCGTCGGGGCAGCGTTCGGCGATGGCACGGTCGAGAGCGCCGCCGGCGGCCCGGTAGTCGAAGGCGTCGTCGAAGCCGAGCTCTTCCTTGAGCCACCGCGTCTTGTCGGGGCCGCCCGCGCTGCCGACCACGCGCAGGCCCAGGATCTTGCCGATCTGACCCACCACCATGCCCACGGCGCCCGCCGCCGCCGAGACCAGGAGCGTCTCGCCCGCCTTCGGCTTGCCGAGGTCGATCAAACCGACGTAAGCGGTGAGCCCGGGCCCTCCGAGAATGCCGAGAAACGCCGAGAGGGGAGCTACCTTCGGATCCACCTTCCGCTGTCCGGCGCCGTCCGAGACGTAGTACTCACGGAAACCCTGGCCGCCGACCACGAAGTCGCCCTCGGCGAACTTCGGGTGTCGTGAGGCGACCACCTGACCGGCCGACCCGCCGTCGAGCACCGCGCCGATCTGAAACGGCGGCACGTACGACTTGACGTCGCGCATGCGCCCGCGCATGTAGGGATCGACCGACATGTAGATGTTGCGGACCAGGAACTGACCGTCAGCAGGCTCGGGGACCGGAGTGGTGGCGACCCGGAAGTCGCTCGGCTTGGGCGTGCCGATGGGTCGCGCGGCGAGATGGATCTCGCGCTGTTTCGCGGGTGGAGTGGTCATCGCTTCTCTCCTGGTTCGTTTGCACGACGATGGAACGTGTGTCATCGTTTCACGGGCTAGCTCTCAGGAGGCGAAGATCTCTCACCTCGACGGCAATCTGCTCGGTCTCAAAGCCTCACAACGCAAAGCTCTGGAGCGGACCTTCCGGCGGCGAGTGCCCACCGACGAGGTGGTGTCACTCGAGCTGGCGCGTCACTTGACGGCGGTCTCGCGCGAGATCGGACGGCAGGTCGGCGTACTGCTGTCGCGCGACGGCGCGGTGCGGCAGGTCGTGGTCGGGGACGCGTCGCAGCTCACGCTCCCCGACGTCGGGCGTCTGCGCGGCGGCGTGGGTCGCTTTCGCGGCCTTCGTCTGATCCACACCCACTTGCGCGGCGAGCCGCTCACCGCCGACGACCTCAACGACCTCGCCATGCTGCGCCTCGACCTGGTGGCCGCCGTCCAGGCCGATGCCGCGGGCGATCCCGGCTCGATCGAGCTCGCCTACCTCGACCCTGCCGCGGTGGCGTCGTCGACCAACGGCGCCGATCCCTTCGTGCGGGTGTCGGCGCCGCAGGTTCACCAGCTCGAGTTCCAGTTCGAAGACACCATTGCCGCCCTCGAAACCGAGATCGCGCGCGTGGCGAGGCGAAGCGTGGGACAACAGGCCGGCGAGCGGGCGCTGGTGATCGGGGTGTCGCATCACGAGCACGTCTTCGAGGAGGTGCTGGCGCTGGCGGCCTCGACCGACGTGACGGTCGCCGGCACGGTGCGCAAGCGCAGTGGGAGGCTTCACCCCGGAACCGTGGTCGGCAAGGGCAAGCTGGTCGAGATCGTGCTCGCCGCGATGCGCTGCGGCGCCTCGGTCGCGATCTTCGACATCGACCTGCGACCGGCGCAGGCGCGCGGCTTCGAGGACGCCACCGGGCTCAAGACCATCGACCGGACCCAGCTCATCCTCGACGTCTTCGCGCAGCGCGCGCGCAGCCGCGACGGCAAGCTCCAGGTCGAGCTGGCGCAGCTCAAGTACGCGCTGCCGCGTCTGACCGAGAAGGACGCCGGGCTGTCGCGCCTGACCGGTGGCATCGGCGGCCGTGGACCTGGCGAGACCGTGCTCGAGATCGGACGCCGGCGCATCAACGACCGCATCCGCAAGCTCGAGCGCGAGATCGACAACCTGTCGCGCCAGCGCGACCTGCGCCGCAGCCAGCGCCGTCGCGCCGGCGTTCCCGTGCTGTCGCTGATCGGCTACACCAACGCGGGCAAGTCGAGCCTCCTCAACGCCCTCACCGAAAGCGACATCGAGGCCAAGGACCAGCTCTTCTCGACGCTCGATCCGACCAGTCGCCGGCTCCGCTTCCCGCGCGAGGGCGAGGTGGTGATCACCGACACCGTCGGGTTCATCGCCGATCTGCCGCCCGACCTGGTCACCGCCTTTCGCGCCACCCTCGAAGAGTTGGCCGACGCCGATCTACTGCTGCACGTCGTCGACGCTTCCGATCCGGATCTCGAGCGCAAGCTCGACGCGGTCGACCGACTGCTCGAGGACATGCAGCTGACCCACATCC
>DATAFT010000187.1:0-11152 GCA_036257295.1 Thermoanaerobaculia bacterium | reverse complement strand
CGGCAGCGGCTCGTAGTCGACCTCGGTCGCCTCGGCGCCGTCCTCGGCGGCGGCGACCGTCTCCGCCACTACCAGCGCGACCGGCTGGCCGGCGAAGACGACGCGGTCGCGCGCGAGCAGCATCCGATGGCGCGCCGCCGGAACCATGTCCGGCAGGTCCTTCGCCGTGAACACGCGCACCACTCCGGGCACTGCTGCGGCGGCGGTGGTGTCGAGACGCGTGATGCGAGCATGCGGGTAGGGGCTCGAGACCAGCCGCGCGTGGAGCGTGCGTGGCACCCACTGATCGGTGCCGAAGCGGGTCGCGCCGACGACTTTCTCGCGGCCCTCGAGGACGGGGCGGGACTTGCCGACGTACGAGGTCGGGGAGGTGGTCATAGACGGTCGATTATAGGGTCTGCGGGGCGAGGGTGGAGGCGAGCGGCGGCCCTACTCGGTCGGCTTGGCGGCGATCGCTTCCGCTTTCTTGAACACGAAGACGTGCTGCGTCGGCATCTCCTCCCACAGCTCGACCAGCTCGAACCCCGCCGGTTTCCACTCCGCGAGCACCTGCTCGACCGACATCCGGTGCTCGGTTCGGATGTGGGCCGCGGTGTCGCCTTCGAGGCGGAACTCCACCAGGGCGACGCGTCCGGTGGGGGAGAGGGCGTCGCGCATCTTGCGCAGCATCGGCTCGGGGTTCTGCAGCTCGTGGTACACGTCGACCAGCAGGATCCAGTCGATCGCGCCGTCGGGGAGCTTGGGATCGTCGGGCTCGCTCAGTACCGAAACAATGTTGGTGATGCCTTCCTGGCGGGCGCCCTCCTCGAGCATCCGCAACATCTCGGGCTGGATGTCGACGCCGTAGATCTTGCCGGTGGGCGCGACCAGTGGGGCCAGACGGCGGCTGTAGTAGCCACTGCCGCAGCCGATGTCGGCGATGTTCTGCCCCGGCTGGACGGCGAGCTTGGCGATCAGCTTTGCGGGCGCCTCCTCGTCTTCGCGGTCGCTGCGCTCGAGCCAGGGCGCGCCGGCGTAGGACATGACGTTGGCGATGCGGCGGCCCTTGTAGACACCTGGCTCTTCGGGCTGCTGCGCGGCGGCGGGACGGGCAAGCGCCACCAGGAGTAGCGGCAGGAGCGTGACTCGCGTTTTGCGTCGGGGCGACATCGTCCTCAAGGATAGGCCCGATGGGCGCTGGTGGCAAAGCGCCGGGGGCAGAACCTCGGAGAGCCGATCGACGTACTCGGCATGATAGGTTCGCCGTCTCGCCCCAGGGCAGTCATGCGCCGCCGTCGGAGCGAGGGAGCTTCCGAGAACACGATGGACTTCCGGTCGTATCTCGAGACCGAGCGGGTCGGCAGAGTCGACTATCGGCCCGCGGTATGGGTGGCGCCGGCCGCCACCATTGCCGAGGCGATCGACCTGATGCGGCGCCAAGCGGTGGGCTGCGTGCTGGTGGTCGACTGCGGCCGCCTCGCCGGAATCGTGACCGAGCGCGACGTGCTGCGCCGGGTGCTGGCCCGCGGCGGCGCCGCGCCAGCCGAGCCGGTCACGGCGATCATGACCCCCGATCCGGTGGTCGTGCGCACCCGCGATTCCCTGGGGTCGCTGTTCCGGCGCATGTACGACGGCGGCTTTCGCCATCTCCCGGTCCTCGACGACAACGACGGTCTGCTCGGGACCATCTCGATCAAGCGGGTGGTGCGCTTCCTCGCCGATCAGTTCCCGCAGATCGTCTACAACATCCCGCCTGTCCCCGAACGCTTCGGCGCCCGCGACGGGGCGTAGCCGAGACTGACGACGATGCTCTGTCCCTACTGCAAGCACGAGAACCTCGAAGGGGCCGATCAGTGCGAGTCGTGCCTGATGGACCTCCAGCCGCTCGGCCTCCCCGAGGCGGAGACCGCGCTCGAGGACCGGCTGATGAACGAGGGCGTGGCGAAGCTCGGCGCCAAGCGGGCGATCATGGTGGGCCCGCGCACGTCGATCCGCGACGCGGTCGAGACCATGGTGAAGAACGAGATCGGCTGCGTGCTGGTTCACGACGGCGAGCGGGTGGTGGGGATCCTGAGCGAGCGCGACCTGCTTCTTCGCGTCGGGCTCAGGCTGGTGTCGATCGAGAACCAACCGGTGTCGACCGTGATGACTCACCGGCCGCTCACGCTCGACTGCGACGCGCCCCTCGCGTTCGCGCTCAACTACATGACGCTCCACGATTTCCGTCATCTGCCGCTGACCCGCAACGGCGAGCTCGAGGGGATCATCTCCCTGCGGGACTTCCTCGCGCTCTTGTTTCGCACCTATCCCGAGATCGCGCAATCCAAAGGAGTCGAACAATGACCGCTTCGAGCCTCACCCTGGCAACCGTCATGATCTGCGCGATCGCCCTGGGCCTCGCCGTCGCCGGGCCCGCGAACGCCGCCGACACCGATCTCTACGACCGCGTCGAGCACGGCTACGCGATGTCGGAAGGCGGGGTGAAGATCCACTACGCCACGCTCGGCAAGGGTCCGCTGGTGGTCATGATCCACGGCTTCCCCGACTTCTGGTACTCGTGGCGTCACCAGATGGAAGGTCTGGCCGACAAGTACCAGGTGGTGGCGGTCGATCAGCGCGGCTACAACCTGAGCGACAAGCCGAAAGGTGTCGAGAGCTACGACATGCGTCTGCTGGTCGGTGACATCGCGGCGGTGATCAAGCACCTCGGCCGCGACAAGGCGACCATCGTCGGGCACGACTGGGGTGGAGCGGTGGCGTGGCAGTTCGCGCTCAACGTGCCGCAGATGACGGAGAACCTGATCATCTGCAACCTGCCGCACCCCAACGGCCTCGCCCGCGAGCTGCGCAGCAACCCCGACCAGATCAAGAACAGCGAGTACGCGCGCAATTTCCAGACGAAGTCCGCCGACGACCCGACGGTGTTCTTCGGCATGCCGATGACGCCGGCGGTGATGGCGGGTTGGGTCAAGGACCCCGCCGCGCGCGCCCGCTACGTGGAGGCGTTCGAGCGCTCCGACCGCGAGGGGATGCTCAACTACTACAAGCAGAACTACCCGCGCGGCGCCGGTGAGACGGCAGCGGCCCCGCCCGAGCTGCCGAAGGCCAAGATGTCGGTGCTGATGTTCCACGGCCTCGACGACACTGCGCTCGACTCGGACGCGCTGTCCGGGACCTGGGACTGGCTCGAGAAGGACCTCACGCTGGTCACCATCCCGGGCTCCGGCCACTTCGTGCAGCAGGACGCGGCGCAGATGGTCACCGATACCATGAAGTGGTGGCTGCCCCTGCACACGGCCAAGTGAAGCCGGCCCGAGGACCGAAGGCAAAAGCCGGTCCCAAGAAGCGCAAGGCCGACGTGGTGCGCGAGGTCCTGCGCGAGCTCTATCCCGACGCCGACTGCGAGCTGCTGTACCGGAATCCGCTCGAGCTCCTGGTCGCCACCATCCTCTCCGCGCAGTCGACCGACAAGCGCGTCAACCTGGTGACGCGCGCGCTGTTCGAGAAGTACCGCTCGGCACAGGACTATGCCGGCGCCGATCCGGAGACGCTGGCGCAGGAGATCCATTCGACCGGCTTCTTCCGCAACAAGACCAAGAGTCTGATCGGCATGGGCAAGGGCCTGGTCGAACGGTTCGGCGGCGAGGTGCCGCGCGAGCTGGATCAACTGATCACGCTGCCGGGGGTCGCGCGCAAGACCGCCAACGTCGTGCTCGGCACCGCTTACGGCATTCCGTCCGGGTTCGTCGTCGACACCCACGTCAAGCGGGTGACCTGGCGCCTCGGTCTCACCGACGAGACCGATCCAGAGGCGATCGAGCAGGACCTGATGGGCCTCTTTCCGCAAGACCAGTGGATCTTCCTCGGCCATGCCCTGATCTGGCACGGACGGCGCGTCTGCCACGCGCACGACCCCAATTGCGACCACTGCGGTCTGGCGCCGGTGTGCATCAAGCGGGGAGTCGAGCGATGAAGGTCGCGGCCGCGCTCGTGATCGGTGCCGTGATCCTGCACGCAGCGCCGGCGCGAGGCAGCGTCGACCAGGCCTGTCCCGAGTCCGCCGGCAACGAGGACGCGATCGTCGGCGGGGAGGTCCTGATCAAGCTCACCGATTTCCCCGGCAGCGCGGCGAAGGAAGGGTGCGTGCTCGGGTACATCCCGGCATCGCCCGACGCCGTGATGGCGGTGCTGCGCCGCGCCGGTGACTACGACCTGTACATGCCGAAGGTGGTGAAGTCGGAGGTGAGTCCCGGCGACGGCGGCGCGATCCTCAACGCGCAGGAGCTCGACTTGCCGTGGCCGATCGGAAATCGCCATTTCACCGTGCGCCTGGTCGAGGAGCGATCGAAGGACGGCGGCTACTCCTTCAAGTTCGACTACGTCAAGGGCAGCGGCAACGTCGAGGACACCCGGGGACACTGGTCGATCGATCCGTGGAAGGGCGGCAGCCTGGTCGCCTACGTGCTGTGGACCGATCCGGGTGGCGCGATCCCGAAGTGGGCGCTCAACCGCGCGTCGCGGCGCACGCTGCCCGAGGTGGTGGTGGCGCTGCGTGATCGCGTGCGCGATGCCGCCGGGAGCCAGACCGCCCGCACCCATGGCGGGTAGGAGGCGCTAACTGATCAATCCGGCCGCCTCTGGTAGTCGCGCCCCGCGCCTCCTCGCCGGCGCCCTGGCCATCGCGGTCGCGGCTTTCATAGCAGCGGCCATCCGCGCCGAGCCGCCCGACCTCGGCTTCCCGGGACACCCACCGGAGCTGCGCGAACGTCTCGCCGGCGCGCTCGCCGCGCGTGCAACCGGCTTCGACGCGCGCAGCGAGCACCGGCGCCCCGACGGCGGGCCGCGCTTCACCAATCGCCTGCTGCTCGAGAGCTCGCCGTATCTGCGGCAGCACGCGCACAACCCGGTCGACTGGTACGCGTGGGGCCCGGAAGCGCTGGCGGCTGCGGCGCGCGAGGACAAGCCGATCTTCCTCTCCATCGGATACTCGACCTGTCACTGGTGCCACGTGATGGAGCGCGAGAGCTTCGACGACCTCGGCATCGCGGCGCTTCTCGCCGAGAGCTTCATCGCGATCAAGGTGGATCGAGAGGAGCGTCCCGACCTCGACGACATCTACATGACGGCGATGCAGCTCACCGGGCGCGGTGGCGGCTGGCCGCTGCAGAGCTTCCTCACACCCGCGGGCAGTCCGTTCTTCAGCACCACCTACCTGCCGCGCGATCAGTTCGGCGAGCTGCTGCGCGTGGTGGCGCAGCGCTGGCGCAGCGACCGCGCCGAGCTCGAAGTCGCCGCCGCCAGCCTCGCAGACGCGGTGCGCGACGTGGCGGCGGCGCACACCGAGGCGGTCGCGATCGGCGCCGACGCCGCCGCGCGCGCGACCGCGGACCTGATCCGGCTGGAGGACGCCGTCAACGGCGGCCTCGGCAAGGCGCCCAAGTTCCCGGCGGAGCCGGAGCTGATGTTCCTGCTCGATCAGGCGGCCCGAGGCGCGAGCGCCGATGCCGCGCGCGTCGCCGAGCGCGCGCTCGACGCCATGGCCCGCGGCGGGATCTTCGACCAGGTGGGCGGCGGCTTCCATCGGTACTCGACGGACGCGGCGTGGCAGGTTCCGCACTTCGAGAAGATGCTCTACAACCAGGCGCAGCTCGCGCGCGCGTACCTGGCGGGCTATCGACTCACCGGACGACGCTCGTTCCGCCGGGCGGCCGAGCAGACTCTCGACTACGTGCTGCGCGAGATGACGTCGCCCGAAGGCGGCTTCTACTCCGCGACCGATGCCGACAGCGACGGCGCCGAGGGCCGCTTCTTCGTCTGGACGCGCGCGGAGCTCGAAGCAGCGCTCGCCGGTGACGATGCGGGCTGGGCCGCCAACGTCTTCGGCGTCACCGCGGAGGGTAACTTCGAGGAGGGCCGTACCGTCCTCCACTTGCCGCAGCCGCTCGACGCGGTGGCGCGACAATCGGCGGTGCCTGTCGCCGCCACGCTGGAGCGACTCGACCGGGTGCGCGAGCGGTTGCGCGTGGCGCGATCGAGACGGAACCCCCCGCTGCGCGACGACAAGGTGCTGACCGGATGGAACGGCATGATGATCGCGGCGCTGGCCGAAGGTCAGGCCGTGCTGGGTGACGCGCGTTGGGGCGCAGCCGCCGAGCGCGCCGCCGACCTGTTGTGGTCGTCGTCGCGGCGCGGCCCGGGCCGGTTGTGGCGAGTGCGACTCGACGGCGTCTCGTCGGTCGAGGCGCTGCTCGAGGATCACGCCTGTCTCGCCGAGGGGCTCCTCGCGCTCTACGACGCGACCGGCGAGCCGCGGTTCCTCGAGCGCGCGGTGGAGACCATCGACGGCATGGTCGAGCAGTTCTGGGATGCGGAAACCGGCGGCTTCTTCATCGGCGGACCTCGCGTCGAGGGCGTCATCGCGCGCCCGAAGTCGCCGCAGGACGGCGCGCTGCCATCACCCAACTCATCCGCGCTGCGCGCGCTCGCGATGGCGTTCCAGCGCACCGGCGAGGTTCGCTATCGCGAGCGGGCCGAGGCGTTGTTGGTGGCGTTTTCGGGGCTGATTCAGCGGTCGCCGTCGAGCTTTCCCTATCTGTTGCTGGGCCGCGTCGAGCTCGAGAGCGGCGACACCGGCACGCGACGCTACGCGGCGAGGGGCAAGGTGGCGGTCAGCGCGAGCGCGCAGCCCGCGGCGTCGGGCTCCGCCGCGTCGCCTCGTCTCACGATCGGGCTCGACATCGCGCCCGGCTGGCACATCAACTCGTCGGCTCCACTCGACAAGACCTTGATCCCGACCCGGGTCGAGCTCGATCCGGCGGCGAGCGCATGGGTGCTCGAAGGACTGGCCTATCCCGAGCCGCGGAAAGTGCGACTTGGCTTCCAGAGTTCTCCCCTCTCGGTTTACACCGGCCGGGCGGAGGTGACGGCCGACCTCGTTCGATCCGCCGGGGCCGCGTCTCCGGCGCCGTTGCCGATTCGCCTGCGACTGCAGGCCTGCGATGATCGGGTGTGCCTGCGACCCGAGGATCTCGACCTGCGGGTCCCGGTCGCCGCGGTTCTGCGTCCCGCATCCGCACCGTTCTGAGCCGCGCCGGTGGCACGCCTCTTGCGCGATCCCGATCGCGGTTCCCAGGGGAAGCGTCCGATGCTGGTCCGTCTTCTGCTGCCTCTCGCGCTGCTCGCCGCCTGCGATGGGCCGCAGTCTGCGCTCGACGTCGCAGGCCGTGACGCCGAGCGCGTCGCTCGTTTGTGGTGGTGGATGGCCGCGGGCGCGGCGGTGGTCTGGTGCGCGATGGTGGCGCTCACGGTGGCGTGCGTGCGGGTCGATCCGCGACGACACCGCGATCGCGCCGCTCGCGTCCTGATCATCGGCGGGGGCACGGTCGTGCCGGTGGTGGTGCTCGGCGCGCTGCTCGGGTACGGACTGGCGTCGACGCCCGAGCTCCTCGCGCTGCCCCCGCCGGGCGGGCTCGTGGTCGCGGTCTCGGGTGAGCAGTTCTGGTGGCGCGTGCGCTATCACCCGAACGACAGCGACGTCGCCGCGTTCGAGCTCGCGAACGAGATCTGGTTGCCGGTGGGAGAGCGCATCGAGCTCCGGCTCTCGAGCCCCGACGTCATCCACTCGTTCTGGGCGCCGTCGCTGGGCGGCAAGATGGACATGACCCCCGGGCGTGTCACCCGGATCGCGCTCGAGCCCACCCGCACCGGTGTCTATCGCGGCGCCTGCGCCGAGTACTGCGGCGATTCGCACGCGTTCATGAACTTCGACGTCGTGGTGGTCGAGCGGGCCGAGCTGGTCGACTGGATGGAGCGCCAGGCACTCCCCGCCGCCGCGCCAGCGAGCGAAGAGGCCGCGCGCGGGCAGCGCTTCTTCCTCGCCGACGGCTGCGGCGCCTGCCACACGATCCGAGGCACGGCGGCGGACGGCGTGGTCGGTCCTGATCTCACGCACGTGGGCAGCCGCGCCCGCCTGGCCGCCGGCATGCTGCCCCGCGACCGCGCCGGTCTCGCGCGGTGGATCGAGCAGGCCGATCGCATCAAGCCCGGATCGCACATGCCGATGTTCGGCATGGTCGACCGGAGCCACGTGACCGCGCTTGCCGCGTACCTCGACGGTCTGCGATGACGCAGCGATCGCCACGCGCCTCGATCGAGGATCCCGAGCCCTACCGCGGGCCGATCGACCCCGCGCTGCGGCGCGCCCAGGAGGAGCGGCTGCTGCGGGTGTGGGAGAACCCGCGAGGCCTGCGCTACTGGTCCGCGGTCAACAACACCGAGGTCGGCCGCTGGTACACGTCGACCGCCTTCCTGTTCTTTCTCTTCGGCGGCGTGCTGGCGCTCCTCATGCGCATCCAGCTCGCGATTCCGGACAACGACTTCCTGAGCGCCGACCAGTACAACCAGGTCTTCACGCTCCACGGGTCGGTGATGATGTTCCTGTTCGCGGTGCCGATCCTCGAGGCGGTGTCGATCCTGCTGCTGCCGCAGATGCTGGGCGCGCGCGACCTTCCCTTCCCGCGGCTCTCGGCGTACGGCTACTGGTGCTTCCTCATCGGCGGCGTGTTCGTGTGCGGCTCGATCTTCTTCGATGCGGCGCCGCGCGGCGGCTGGTTCATGTACCCGCCGCTCACCACCAAGGTGCAGACCGACGTCGGCGCCGACATCTGGCTGCTCGGCCTCTCCTTCATCGAGGTGGCGTCGATCGCGGCCGCCGTCGAGCTGATCGTCGGCGTGCTGAAGTGCCGGCCGCCGGGGATGCGCATCAACCTGATCCCACTCTACTCGTGGTACATCCTGGTGGTGGCGGCGATGATCCTGTTCGCGTTCCCGCCGCTCATCGCCGGCGATCTCCTGATGGAGCTCGAACGGCTGCTCGACTGGCCGTTCTTCGATCCCGCCCGCGGCGGCGATCCGCTGCTGTGGCAGCACCTGTTCTGGATCTTCGGTCATCCCGAGGTCTACATCGTGTTCCTGCCGTCGATCGCGCTGGTGGCGATGATCCTGCCGACGTTCGCGCGCCGTCCGATGGTGGGCTACACCTGGGTGGTGCTGGCGGCGGTCGGCACCGGCTTCCTGAGCTTCGGTCTGTGGGTGCACCACATGTTCACTACCGGCCTGCCCGGGATCTCGCTCGGGTTCTTCTCGGCGGCGTCGCAAGCGGTGGCGATTCCAACCGGCATCCAGATCTTCTGCTTCCTCGCCACGCTGCGCGCCGGACGCGTGGTGCGCTCGGTGCCGATGCTCTACGTCTTCGGCGGGCTCGCCACCTTCGTAGTCGGTGGATTGACCGGCGTGATGGTCGCGTTGGCGCCCTTCGACTTCCAGGCGCACGACAGCTACTTCGTGGTGAGCCATCTCCACTACGTGCTGATCGGCGGCACCGTGTTCCCCCTGGTCGCCGGCCTCTACTACTTCTACCCGATGGTGCGCGGCAAGCTGCTGCGCGAGCGGCCCGGTCGCATCGCGTTCTGGCTCTTGTTCGTGGGATTCAATCTCACGTTCTTTCCGATGCACTGGACCGGTCTGCTCGGGATGCAGCGCCGGATCTTCACCTTTCCCGCGGGACTGGGCTGGGACCGGCTCAACCTGATCTCGAGCGTGGGCGCTTTCGTCCTGGCGGCAGGTTTCGTCGTCCTGCTGGTCGAGCTGCTGCGGCCGCGCGGGAGAGATCCTTGGGCGCCGCGCAACCCCTGGGGCGCTGGCACGCTCGAGTGGCTGGGCGAGAATCCGGAGCGGCCGTGGGGAGTCCGCTCGGTACCGGAGATCGACTCGCGTTATCCGCTGTGGGACCAGCCCGACTTCATGCGCGAGGTCGACGAGGGGCGCTTCTATCTCCCCGACGCGGAGGAGGGCGAGCGCGAGACGCTGGTGACCAGCGCGATCGACGCCGAACCGCTGCAGTGCCTGCGCCTGCCGGGCAACACCTTCCTCACGCTGTGGGCGGCGATCGCGACCGGAGGGGCGTTCATCTTCGCCACCTTCGAGTGGTGGTGGCCGACGCTGCTCAGCACCGTCGCGGCCTTCGCCTTCATCGTGGCCTGGCTCTGGACCGGCACCTCCACGATCCCGGAGAAGCCGACGAAGCAAGTGGGCCTCGGTCTCACTCTGCCGCTCTACGCTTCTGGACCGGCATCGGTGGGCTGGTGGGCGATGTTGATCACCATGCTCGGCGACCTCACCGCGTTCGTCAGTCTGGTCTTCGGTTACTTCTTCTACTGGACCATCCACGCCGAGTTTCCGCCCGCGGGGACGACCGGCCCCGGCGTGTTGTGGCCCGTGATCGGCGGCGCGCTGTTGCTCGGCGCCTGGGCGCTGACGATTCTGGCGCGACGCTGCAATCGACTCGAGTCCGGGTTCGCCTTTCAGCTGTCGCTCGTCGCCGCCGGCGTCCTCGCCGTCGCCGGCGCGGCCGCGCTGGTCGCCGCGCCGCGCCTCACCGGGCTCGATCCGACGCGGCACGTCTACGCGGCGATCGTGTGGATCCTGGTGGTGTGGACGGCGGTGCACGCGGGCGCCGGCGTCGCCATGCACCTCTACTGCATGGCGCGTCGCGCGGCCGGCCGCCTGACCTCGCGTTTCGACATCGACATCGCGAACGTGGCGCTCTACTGGCACTTCGTCGCATTCACCGCGTTCGTCACCGTCGCGGTGATCGCGGGCTTTCCACTGGTGACCTGAACTCGATGACCGCCCAACCGAGCTCCGTGCCCGAGCAGCGAGAGAGCCTGTGGCGGCTCGCCTTCGCGCCTGCCCTGTGGCTGCTGCATTTCTTCCTCTGTTACCTGACCGCCGCGATCTGGTGCGCCAAGGCGGGGAGCGGGGCCTCGCTCGGCGGAGTGCGCTTCGCGATCTGGGGCTACACCGCGGCCGCGGTCGCGGCCATCGTGGCGATCGGTTGGAACGGCTTCCGGCGTCACGCCTACGGCCACTCGTTGGCGCCACACGACGAGGACACTCCCGAGGACCGGCACCGCTTCCTAGGCTTGGCGACGGTGTTGCTCGCCGGCTTGTCCGCGGTGGCGACCTCATATACGGCGATGGTGTCGGTGTTCTTCGAGAGCTGCAGATGAGGACTCGGCGCGCAGGTACGGCGGTGTCGCTCGCGATCGGACTGGCGCTGCTGGCGGCGGCCTGGCTCGGGCCGCTACCGCGTCTCGCTCGCGAGTCGTTCGCG
>DATAFT010000182.1:0-8592 GCA_036257295.1 Thermoanaerobaculia bacterium | reverse complement strand
TGCGGAACGTCAGGTCCTGATGGTGCTCGATCTCGATGCGCTGGAAGTCGGCGCCGGCGAGGAGTCGATGCCGCGAGGCCACCTCCCGCGACCAGGTGGCGTTCGCCCCCAGCACGTCCGAGGGTTGATCGAAGATGTCGTTCGACGGCGTCTCGCTGGCGCGGTCGGGGGCGACGCGCACCGAGAAGTTCTCCCAGTCCTGATGCCGGCCGAAGAGATGGAAGTCCCAGGTCGCCGCGCCGGCCACGACGCCTGCATTGCCCACCGTCGACCACGACTCGCTCGAGCCGCGATCGAGAGGCGTTCCCCTCTCCCGGTCCTCGCTCCACCAGTCGGCGCTCAACCGCATCGCTACCTGGGGCGATGGTGCGTAGGCAGCTTTGCCGAGGTAGTTCTCGTACTCCTTCGCCGTGGGCTCGTCGATCGGGCCGAGCTGGTTCGCGCGCAGCGTGTAGTAGCCGTCGGTGTCGAACGCGTTGCCCGAGATCCAGCCGCTCCAGGCGTCGCTGGCGTCGCCGAGCGCCAGAGTGAGGTCGGTGGTCCGATGATCGCCGACCAGCGCCGTGGCCGAGAGGCTGCGCTGCGTGGGCTCGAAGGTCAGCAGGTTGATGACTCCGCCCAACGAGAGATTTCCCCAGATCGACGCTCCTCCACCGCGAACCACCTCGACGCGGTCGAGGATCTCGCGCGGCGCCCTGGCCCACGCGACCCACCCGCCGTAGGCATCGTTCATCGGGATGCCGTCGAGGAGAACGAGCGTTCGGCTGGCTTGCGAGCCTCCCCCCAGGCCGCGCAGCGAGACCGAACCCGCGGTCACATTGGCCACCACGCTACTCTGCTCGCGCACGGTGGTGAACCCGGGCACCTGCCGCAGCACCATGTCGATGTTGAGAGCGGCGGACTGGCGCAGCTCCTCCTCGAGCACGCTCACGTTGGCCGGAACGTCGGTGCGATCCTGGGTGGTGCGCGTGGCAGTGACGGTGACGCTGTCGTACCAGGCGCGGTCGACCGCGGGGATGTCGACGGCCTCGGTGGGATCGTCGGAGGTCGTCGCGAGCGCAGCGCCGGTCTCAGCCGCGGCGCCGATCGCGCTGTTTTCCGGCAGCTGTTCGGCGGCGGGCTCCTGCGCTCGCAGTCCCCCGCCCGTGATCAGCCACAGGACCAGGCCTGCGGGCGCCGACCAACGCACCAGGTTGCATCGCGTCGTTCGCAGCCGTTCGTTTCTCAAAGCTGTCTCCCACTCGCCTTCGTCTCAACGCTCGACCGGTGCCGGTAGGAACCCGGTGTCAATCATCTTCGCGACCTCGACTGTCGAGTCGATCAGCCCCTCCTCCTTCGCCCACGCCTGGTAGCGCTCCAGGCTGGCCCGATCGATGCGACCGTCGCGCGCCATCGAAGGCCAGCACATGCGACGGATCAGTTCCAGGTCGAGGTGAGTATGTCGCGCCAGGACCTCGACCACCTCGGGAGACTTCTCCGCTTCGGAGTAACGCTCGACTCCGAGCAGATACGCGCGGATGAAGCGCTTCCCCAGGTCGCGCTCCCGCTCGAGCAGGCGCTCGCCGAACAGCAGGAACGTGGACTGGTGCTCGGGCGCGATGAGGTGCCCCGGGATCCAGATCTCCGCCGCGCCGCTGTCCAGAACCTGAGTCACCTCAGGCTCGAACGCCACCGTGAGGTCGATGAGGTCGCGCTTGAGTGCCTCGCCTCGTGCCGCGGCCGCGAGGTCGCTCAACTCGAAGTCGTCGAGCGAGAGGCCGACGCGATCGAGCAGCAAGCTGACGAAGAAGGTGGGCGTCCCGGCGCGATCGACCGACAACCGCAGGCCGCGCATCGACTCGCCGTCGGCGAGGCGACCCTGCTCGACCAGGCCCTTCCTCGCGACGATCGCGCTCGACACGCAGCCTACGGACGACTCGTACATGCGGCCGGCTACGATCCTCACCGGCGCCCCGCGAGCGACCAGATTCAAGAGGGCGGCATTCATGATCGTGCCGATGACATCGACCTGCCCCTGCGCGAGCGCGGGCAGCGCGCCCGTGGAGCGCCCGATGCTGACGAGCTCGACCTCGATACCCTCGGCGGCGAAGAACCCGAGATCGGCGGCGATGAACAGCGGACCGGAGGGGAAGTAGGGCGCCGCCGCCAGCTTGACGCGATCGGGCGGGCTCGGCGCGTTCTCGGGTTTCCCCGCGGCGACGACCGGACCGCTGGCGAGCAGCGCCAGTAGAGCCGTCATCGTGAGCCGACGGAGAGCCCGAGAGACGCGAGCGCGGAGACCCGTCACGACGCCCTCACCTCGCCCTCGACGCGCGACAGCGCCTGCGGTGTGCGCTGCCCCAGATGCAAGGGAAGCAGCTTGCCGCGCGCGGTGACGATCGGCTCGGCGCGGCGGACGCGCAGCGAGCCGGCGGCGCTCAGCAGGCCCCCTCCGACTGCAGTGCCCAGGCTCGCTCCGCGCAGTGCCGTGAGGACGGCCTCGATCACCGCCCCCTCGTCGACGAAACCTACGCGCGGAGCGATGATCAGAACTACGCGGGTCAACCCGGCGCTGTCTTCCTCTTCCATCAACTGATAGTCGAGCGGCGTGCCGCCGAATCGCGCGGGCAGCACCGACTCGAGGATGTGCTCCATCTCGCTGCCTACCAGCGTGACGCCTTCGGCGGTGAGCTTGCTGAAGCTGCGGATGTGGCGCAGCACGCGATCGAACCCGTAGGTCTCCAGCGGACAGCCGCACGAGCTCGGCTCGACGGTCCCGTAGTCGTCGATCTCGACGTTGAGCAGGATGCGTTTCGCGGTCGGCAGCAGCGTGGTGAGGAGGAAGGCCTGCACCTCGAAGGAGCCGACGCTGCGCGGCGCCTGGATCAGCGCCAGGTGATCGGACTGGAAGTGCTGATCGTTGGGATCGGTGGCGCGCGGGCAACCGCGTCCGATCGCACCCACCTCCGACATGTGGTAGCTCGGAATCGCCCGGGCGCCGGAAGCGGCAATCGCCTCCGCCTTCGCCTGCGTCAGCGGCTCACCGCCGCTCATCATCACCACCCCCGTGAGGTCGATGTCCGCCTCGCGTGCCGCGGTGGCGATGCGAACCGCCATGCTGGCGCTGGACGAGATCGCGGCTCCGCCATGCTCGCGGCAGGCCTGCGCCGCCCACCTCGCCACCCTCACCGTCTCGTTCAACGGCAGCGGCTCGGGATCGGGCACGGCCACGCCCAACCACCGGCCGACGCGCACCACGTAGTGGTGGGTGACGCGGTACTGGATCGGCGTCGGCCTCACGCCATCGATCACGGGGCAGAACCAACGGTCGATCCTGCGGCCGCTGCGCGCCATGCCGAGGATGGAGTTGATCGCGGTCGGATCCGGTAGTCGGCCGAAGACGGTAGCCCTCGGCAGATCCAGGACCCCCTGCGCCTTCTGCGCGAGCAAGGTGATCGGCGCGCGCGCGGCGATGTCGTCGAGATCGAGCGCGAGCCGCGTGCCGACGCCGGTGCTGCCGCCGGTGCTGCCCTCGTAGACCTTGCTCAAGTGCGGGTTGTCGAACGAGTGGGCGTCGACGCCGAGCTCGAGGTCGCCCCGCACCACCGGCCGGCGGCCCTTCCACTCCTCGAACGAGAAGTAGACGCCGGAACACCGCAGTGTCGCGAGCGTCGGCTCGAGCCCGTCGGCGCGGACCATCCGCTGTAGGTCGCCGAGCTCGCAGCCGGCGCGGCGAAGGAGCGGCAGGTACGGACTGCCGGCGTGGCCGTATATGCCACGTTCGGCGACTTTGAGGAAGCTCTCGTCGCGATTCGCCAGACGGGCGGCGAGGAGAGAGCGCGCGACTTCGATCGTCGTCGGCTCGGCCAGAAAACCGCGCAGCCCCAAGGCGAAGCGCGCGTACATGCGGAGGTGCCCGAGGCCGATCATGCGGTGCCGCGCGAAGGTCTTTCAGGTCCGAGAGAGCGCGCACTGTATCAGGCGGCGGCGCCTGATAAATCCCCCTATTCCTATCGGTTGCAGGCGCTCATGGTCTTCACCTCGTTCACCTCCCTCTGGTTCCTGGCGGGCGTGTTCGCGGTCTACTGGCTGCTGCGCGAGCGCCGACCGAAGAGCCTCTTCCTCGTGATCGCGAGCTACGTGCCGGTGCTCGAGGCCGCGCTCGAGCCCGGTCTGCCGCCGGCCGCGCAGACTGCGATTCGTTAGCGCGGCTCGATCGGCGTGAGAGTCCCGAGCCGACTCTCGATCGCCTCGGCGGCATCTAGGCAGAGGTCCTCGCGGAACCGCGGCCCGATCACCTGCACCCCCTGCGGCAAACCGTTCGCCTCCCCTGCCGGCACCGCGACCGCGGGCAGCCCGAGCAGGTTGACGGCAACGATCATGCGCAGCGCAGCCGGCCATCCCGCGAGCCGGTCGGGATCGAGCTCGGAGTCGAGCCGGAACGCGGGCACCGTCGCGACCGGCGCGAGGAGAAGCGGCGTCTCCTCCAGAAACGTCGCCCAGAGGTAGGACAGCGAAGCGCGCTCACTCAATGGGTCGTAGACCGGAACACCGCATGCCGCCGTCCACACCGGGTTCCACGCATCCCAGAACCGCTGGAACTCCTTGCTCACCAGTCCCGCGGTCGAAGGCAGCTCCTCTGTCGTTCGGCCGAAACGCATCATGATCTGGGTGTAGATCTCGTTGGCGCGAACCAGAGCGGGCGGGTCGCGCTGCTCGACGACGTAGCCTGCGTCTTCGAGCGCCGCCGCAGCGCGGCGCACCGCGGCGGCGACGTCGGGATGGACGCCGAGGCCGCCCGGGTCCTCCGCCACCGCGACTCGGATCGGCCGAGCGAGCGGCGGACCTTCGACCGGTGCTGAGACCTGCCACGGATCGCCCACCGATCGCGAGCACATGGGGGAGAACGCGAGCCGCAGGTCGCGCACGTGGCGCGCCATCGGTCCATTGACCCCCAGCAGTTGGAACGCGAACGGGATCGGTTGCGCCAGCGCGCGCGCCGGCGAGCCGAGAGGCACGCGAGCGAACGATGGTTTGAGCGCGGCGACGCCGCAGCACTGCGCCGGCCACCGCAGCGACCCGGCGCCGTCGTTGCCGAGGCCGAGCGGCGACAGGCCGGCCGCCAACGCCGCCGCCTCGCCGCCGCTCGACGCTCCCGGCGTGTGCTCGGCCGACCACGGGTTGCGCGTGGCGCCCCAGAGCGCGTTCTCGGTGTGCCAGCGCGCTCCGAACTCGGGCATGTTGGTGCGTCCGATCGGGATCGCTCCGGCGGCGCGCAAGCTCGCCACCAGCGGCCCGTCCTCCTTGGCGATGGCGTTGCGCAGCACCGCCAGACCGAACGTGGTGGCGGAGCCGGCGACGTCCATGTTCTCCTTGACCGTCATCGGGACGCCGCAGAGTGGACCTGGCGCCGCTCCCGACCGCACGGTGGCGTCGGCGACGTCGGCCGCCGCGAGCGCCGTGTCGGCCAGCACCGCGGTCACGGCGTTGAGCCTCGGGTTGACCGCCTGGATGCGGTCGAGATGCGCCTGGACCACCTCGCGACTCGAGATTTCTCGCGTCCGGATGCGGCTCGCGAGCTCACCGGCGCCCATCCTCCAGACCTCGGACATTCAGGCCTCCCTTCGCGACGGTCGAGCGAAATCGATGCAGCCAGGCCTTCTACGCGAGAAAAAACCGAAAAAACAGTCTTGCTCTTGACACCGTCTTGAGCCGTGCATGGGTGGCTGTGCCTATACTGGCCGGTCGAAAGGGGGCGCCGTGAACGCTCGAAAGCACCGACTCCTCACCTGGTCGATTCTCCCGGCGGCGGCGGCGCTAGCACTGGCGCTCACGGCCTGCGACCTGGCTCCCAAGCAGCCGCCGGCATCGGAGCCTGCCACGTCCGCGCCGGCCGGCGAGTTCTCTCCCACCGCAACCGTGCAGGACATCATGCTCGCGATGGTCGATCCCAAAGCCGACGCCATCTGGAACTCGGTGGCCACCGTCGTCACGCTCGAGGGCACCGAGGAGAAGCGCCCGCAAACGGAGGAGGATTGGATCGCACTGCGTCACGACGCGATCACGCTGGTCGAAGCGACCAACCTGCTGTTGATGATGGATCGCAAGGTGGCGAAGCCTGGAGTCAAGTCGGAGAATCCCGGCATCGAGCTCGAACCCGAGGACATCCAGAAGCGCATCGAGCAAGACCCCGAGACCTGGAAGAAGATGGTGCACGGTCTGCACGACGCTTCCGTGGTCATGCTCGAGGCGGTCGACGCCCGGAACGTCGACATGTTGTTCGATAACGGGGGCAATCTAGACGCCGCGTGCGAGACCTGCCATCGCCAGTACTGGTATCCCGATCCGGAGCACCACGCCCCACCGCCGAGCGAGGCCGAGAAGGCGCTCCGCGAGTCGGCGGACGCCGGGACGAATCCGGCGGCGGGCGCCTGGCCCATCCCCGGTTTGGGCGGGGGGGGCACCGGAACGATCGAGGGACACGTCAAGCTCGCGGGCAAGCTCCCGGGCAACACCGTCATCCGCATGGGGATGGATCCCAAGTGCGCCGACGCCACCCGGGGCAAGCAGGTGGTGCAGGAGGAGTTCGCGCTCGAGGCCGACGGCAGCCTGGCCAACGTGTTCGTGCAGCTCGCGGGAAAGTTCCCCGAGACCGCCGTCCCCTCCGCTCCGGTGATCGTCGGTCAGAGCGACTGCGTGTTCACACCGAGGGTGGTGGGGGCGCGCGTCGGCCAGCTCGTCCAGTTCAAGAATGACGACCCGCTCCTCCACAACGTCCACGGCATGTCCGCGACCACCAACACCTTCAACATCGCGCAACCGATGCAGGGGATGGTCTCCGACGTCCGGCTGGCGGAAGAGGACGGCATGCTGCACGTGAAGTGCGACGTGCACCGCTGGATGAACGCCTGGATCGGCGTGGTCGAACATCCCTACTTCGCGGTCAGCGACCGAGCCGGCGCGTTCGTCATTCGCGGCGTCCCCGCCGGCGAGCACACCGTCGTCGCCTGGCACGAGAAGCTCGGCTCGCTCGAGCAGAAAGTCGGCGTCGAGCCGGGAGCGATCGTGCCGATCGAGCTCATCTATCCGGAGGCATCACTATGAGCGCTACCACGACGTTGGATGGCGGCTGCACCTGCCGCGCCGTGCGCTACCGCATGACCAGCGGCCCGCTCTATGTCCACTGCTGCCACTGCCGCTGGTGTCAACGCGAGACCGGCGCGGCGTTCGCTCTCAACGCTCTGATCGAGGCCGAGCGCGTGCAGGTGCTCGAGGGCACCGTCGAAGTGATCGACACGCCGTCGCTCTCGGGCAAGGGCCAGCGTATCGCGCGGTGCCCGATCTGCCGCGTGGCGCTCTGGAGCAACTACGGCGGCGGCGGCGATACCGTGCGCTTCATCCGCGTCGGGACGCTCGACGAGCCCGACCGGCTCCCGCCGGACATCCATATCTACACCATGTCGAAGCAGCCGTGGGTGGTCTTGCCGCCGGGCGCCAACGCCGTGAACGAGTTCTACCGCTACGCGGATCACTGGCCGCAGGAGAGCCTCGACCGTCTCGCCGCCGTCCGCGCTCGGCGTTCGCAGCGGCAGCAACAGCAGCAGCAATAGCGCACCCGCCGCGCCCCAGGAGGACCCTTGACCGACACCGTCCTCTACCAGCGCGCGGGCCACGTCGCCACCATCACCTACAACCGGCCGCAGGCGATGAATGCGGTCAACGCCGAGCTCCGCGCCGACCTCAACGCGGCATGGGTTCGCTTCCGCGACGACGACGAGGCGTGGGTCGCGATCGTCACCGGCGCCGGGCGCGCCTTCTGCGCCGGAGCGGACCTGCGGCAGGGCGGCGCCGGTGACGCCGTCGATCATTCGTTCTGGGAGATCCCCGGCCTCACCTCGCTCGAGAACGGCATCGAGATCTGGAAGCCGATCATCGCGGCGGTCAACGGCTACGCGCTGGGCTTCGGCTTGACGCTGGTGGTCGCCTGCGACTTCGTGATCGCGAGCGAGCGCGCCGAGTTCGGCTTCCCTGAGGTTCTGCTCGGCGTGCCGACCATCCAGGGCGCGGTGCGCATGCCTCGCTTCGTCCGCTGGCAGGCGGCCATGGAGCTGCTCCTCACCGGCGAGCGCGTCGATGCCGAGACGGCGCGCGAAATGGGACTGGTGCGCAAGGTGGTGCCGCACGATCGACTGATGGACGAGGCGCGGGCACTGGCGGAGCGTCTGTGCCGAGCAGCGCCGCTCGCGGTGCGCGCCACCAAGGAGGTGGCGAAGCGTGGGCTGGGCATGCCGTTCGCCGACGCCATCCGCTTCGGCGAGACCATGCGGCGCGTCGCCGGGGCGACCGAGGACGCGCAGGAAGGGCTCGAGGCCGCGCGGCAGAAAAGGAAACCGGTGTGGAAAGGGAAGTGAGGTAGCCGATGGCCATGACGCTGATCGCACCCGAGGTCGCGGCCCATCTCGACCAGCTCGTGCCGCCGCGAGACGCGCTCACGCAGGCGATGGAGGACGAAGCCGCGAAGTCGCGCTTCCCCATCATCGGCCCGGCCTGCGGCCACCTCTGCTACCTGTTGACCAGGCTCACCGGAGCGCGGCAGGTGTTCGAGCTCGGCTC
>DATAFT010000178.1:0-4019 GCA_036257295.1 Thermoanaerobaculia bacterium | reverse complement strand
GAGGTCTCGCCGCAGACCACACAGGTGAGTCGCTGGCCGAGCTCGAGGCGATCACCACCAGGCGCCGGGGAGAGGCCGGCGATCGCGACGCGCCCGCCGGTCAACCGATAGGCCTCCTCGATCGCCGCCGTCACTCGCGATCTCGTCTCAGGCCGGCCCATCCCAGGTTGGGGTGGGGCGGGCTGGCCCATCCCCGGTTGGGGCGGGGGGGGCTCGAGACGGAATCGCCCGAGGACGAGCCGCAGCGGATCGAGCTCCTTGCTCCAGCGCCGGCCCGCTTCGATGCGCTCGACGTCGTCGCCGACCAGGATGCGGAAGTAGCCCTGGCGGATCAGCTCGCCGAGAGTCGCGTCGGCGCCCTTCTTCGGTCGCGCGATCGCGGCGATCACCGTGGCGGTGGATCCGGGAAACCGTTCGAGCAGGAAGTCGGCAGCTTGCTGCGGCGTCGACGCGCGCAGCTCCCCATGGCCGAGCGAGCACTCGACCCTTCCCAGGTGCGCGAACACCAGCCGCAGCACGTCGTAGGCCTCGGTCATGGTACCGACGGTCGAGCGCGCGTTCTTGACCGTGTTGCGGGCTACCAGCGCCACCGCCGGCAGGATGCCGCGCATCGCCTCTACCGGCGGGCGCTCCACCTGCTCGAGGAACTGCCGCGCGTAGGTCGACATCGACTCGATGAAGCGGCGCTGCGCCTCGGCGTAGACGGTGTCGAAGGCGAGCGACGACTTGCCGGCGCCCGAGGGCCCGGTGACGACGGTCACCTTGCCGTGCGGAACGCGGCAGTCGATCGCCTTGAGGTTGTGCGTCGAGGCCTTCACCACCTCGATGGCGCGAGCTGACTTCGGCGCCGCGGACGGCGCGTCACTGTCCATCAATGCTCAGGATATCGGCCGCTGCTAACGGTCGGACGGAGCGACCGCGTCGGCTTCGACCTCGATCAGGAGCTCGGGCGCGATCAGCGCCTTGACCTCGACCATCGTCGTCGCCGGCGGATGGTCGCCGAAGCGCTCGCGGTGGGCGCGGCCGAATTCCTCCCAACGCGAAATGTCCGTAACAAACATGCGGGTGCGAACGATCGCTGAGCGGTCGGCGCCGAGTTGGCCCAGCGCGCGCTCGATCAGGTCGAAGCAGCGGCACGCCTGCGCGTAGCCGTCACCCGGCGCGAATGGTTTGCCGTCGTCGCCGACCGCGGCGGTGCCGGTGACGTAGATGTGGTCGCCGGCGCGCACCGCGCGGCAGTAGCCGACCACTTTTTCCCACGGGGCGCCCGAGAACGCGCGCTCGAAGCTCATGGCCGTCCTCTCGGGTGCGCCGCCGTCACGATTGCGAATCGCCGTCGAGCGGATGATCGACGATGCGATGGTCCTCGACCACCCTGCCGCCGATCAGGTGCTCCTGGATGATGCGCTCGAGCACCGGCGGATCGCAGGCGCGGTACCACGCGCCTTCGGGGTACACCACCGCGATCGGGCCGCCCTCGCAAATGCGCAGGCAGTTCGCCTTGCTGCGCAGGATCCCGCCGGAGTCGGAGAGGCCGAGCTCTTTGAGGCGGCGCTTGAGAAAGTCCCAGGCTGCGAGCCCCCGCTCCTTCTCGCAGCACTTGGGCTCGGTCTGGTCGGCGCAGAGGAAGATGTGGCGGCGTGCGACCGGCACACCGATCTTGGCCGCGATCGCTCGTTGCCGCTCGATGTCCGAAGGCGTTGTCATCGGGCGCCGATTGTAGACGCGGCGGCGCGCAACAGCGCTTCGGCCCCGCCGATCAGCTCGGCCACGATGTCGCGCGCGGGTTTCACCTCCCGGACCGCGTCGACCGAGCGGCCGGCATAGAGCGCCATCGCCGCGATCTCACCCGAGGTGTCGACGTCGGGCGAGAAGACGGAGAAACGGGCCACCGGAATGGTAGTGCCGCCCCAGTTCACCTCGCCGACGAGGTCAGCGGGGAACGCCTGCGCCGCGTCGATACAGGACCGCAGCACTCGGTGCGGCGCGTCCCACCCCACCGCAAACGCCCTGGTGAGCGTCGAGTCCTCGGCCGACGCGGCGAGAACGGCACGAACGTACTCCGGGTGCGCGCCGGATTCCGAAGCCGCGATGAAACGGGTACCGACCCGCACCGCGCTGGCGCCGGCGGCCAAGGCGGCGGCGACCTGTCGCGCGTCGCCGATGCCGCCCGCGGCGATCACTGGCACGTCGACGGCGTCGAGTACGCGGGCAAGGGTCAGCAGCAAGCCGAGGTCTCCGCGAACATGCCCGCCAGCCTCGTCGCCCTGCGCCACTACCAGATCGCAGCCGGCGTCCACCGCGGCGCGCGCCTCCTCGGGCGAGCCGACCTGCCAGCTCACCAGCGCGCCCCCGGCCCGGGCGTCGCGCACCAACTCGCGATCGGGATCGCCATAGAAGAACTCGATAACCCGAGCTCGCGTAGCAGCGACATCGAGCACCTCCCGATCGAAGAACGGCATCAAGAAGTTCATGCCGATGGCGCCCCGGCTGCGCCTGGCGAGCTCATCGAGCGTCTCGGCGACTAGAGCGGTGGGAACCAGTGGGAGGCCGATCATCGCGAGCCCACCAGCGTCGGCTACGGCCGCGACCAGCTCCGGAGTGCCGACACCAGGCATGGCGGCGAGCTGCAGCGGAAGCGAGCAGCCGACGAGATCGGTGAAGCGGGTTCGGAGCATGGCGGGCTCTCCGGTGGGTTCGGCTGGGAGGTCAGGTGGCGGTTCGAGGATTTCGATCCTAGCGTGGAATCGCTCCTTGACTTACGCCTAATTTACGCCTAAGCTCGACCTCCCTTTGTCGACTCTCTTTTCATGTACCGGAGGCCTCCTCATCCCATCCCCCCTCCCTCACCCCAGACCATCCGACCCCATTCCGACCCTCTGCCCACGCCCGCGGAGGAACAGCGCCGGCGCTTGGCAACGAACTCGCCGAGCAGTCCGGCAGCCACCTACGGCGAGGAACGGGATGGACGCGATGGTCGGGATGGGGAGGCCCCGGCCCTTTCCGAGCACTACGTATCCGACGGCGCGCGCAAGGAGAAGCTGCGCCAGCGCTCCTATCCTCCGCCACGCGCCACCCGGCGCCGTTACGCCGAGCTGCACTGCGCCTCCGCGTTCTCGTTCCTCGCCGGCGCCTCACTCCCCGAAGACCTGATCGAGCGCGCGGCCGAGCTCGAGCTCCCAGCGGTCGCGCTGATCGATCGCAACGGCGTCTACGGCGCGCCGCGCTTCTACAAGGCGGCGCGCGCCGCGGGCATCAAAGCATTGGTGGGCGCCGAGGTCGTGATCGACGCGCCAAGACGACGGCCGTCGAAGATCGAACCGGGCAAGACGGGACACGCCGCCGATCCGCTAAAGCTCGCACGCGAGACCGAAGCTCGCGTCACGGTACTGGTCGCCGATCGCTCCGGCTACCAGAACCTCTGCCGGATGCTCACCGCCGGCGCGCTCGCACACCCCAAGGGCGAGGCTCGTGTCGACTGGGACACGCTGGCCGCGCACGCGGGCGGACTGTGGTGCCTGACCGGCGGCGAGGAGGGGCCGCTCGCGCGCACGCTGCGCGCGCATGGATCGAACGGACGCGTCGAAGCCCGTCGTCTGCTCGAACGCCTGCGCGCAATCTTCCACGATCGCCTCTCGATCGAAGTCCAGCGCCACGCGCTGCGGTTCGAGGAAGAGCGCAACCAGGCGTTGTTCGAGCTGGCGCGAGGCTCCAACCTGCCGCTGCTCGCCACCAACGGCGTGCGCTACGGGCGCGAGGACGAGAAGCGTCTCTACGACGTACTCACCTGCCTGCGGCTCGGCGCCCGGCTCGACAGCGCCGGCGCGCTGCTCGACGGAGAGCGCCAACGTCACTTGAAGGGCGCGGGCGAGATGGCGGAGCTGTGGAGCGATCACCCCGAAGCGGTCGAGGCGACGCTCGAGCTCGCGCGCTCGCTCGACTTCACGCTCGCCGATCTCGGCTACCGCTTTCCCGACTATCCGTTGCCGACCGGCGAGACGCCCGCGTCCTACCTGCGC
>DATAFT010000149.1:0-6171 GCA_036257295.1 Thermoanaerobaculia bacterium | reverse complement strand
GGACACCTGGCAGGTCGGTCTGGCGCACCTTCACCGGGCTCAGCCTTCTTCTTCCACGGCTTGAAGGAGGTAACGCCCGTACTCGTTGCTCCCCAGCGATCGTGCCAGACGCACGACGGCGGCGCGATCGATCCACCCCTGCCGCAGCGCGATCTCCTCCAGGCAGGCGACCTTGAGCCCCTGTCGCTCCTCGATCGCCTGAATGAAGTTGGAAGCCTGGAGCAGCGCCTCGTGAGTGCCGGTGTCCAGCCAGGCGATGCCGCGCCCCAGTCGAATCACGTTGAGCTCGCCGTTGCGCAGATACTCGCGGTTGACGTCGGTGATCTCGAGCTCGCCGCGCGCCGACGGTTTCAAGGCCGCGGCGATCGCGATCACGCGGTTGTCGTAGAAGTAGAGGCCGGGCACGGCGTAGGGCGACGGCGGCTTGGCCGGCTTCTCGACCAGGTCGAGCGCCTTGCCGTCGCCGTCGAAGGTCACGACACCGTAGCGCTGCGGATCGCGGACGCGATAGCCGAAGATGGTGGCTCCGCGCGCGCGCCGGGTCGCGCGCTGCAGCTCGCCGGCGAAGCCCTGGCCGTAGAAGATGTTGTCGCCGAGCGCGAGAGCGACCCGCTGCTTACCGATGAAGTCGCGACCGATGAGGAACGCCTGCGCGATCCCCTCCGGTCGCGGCTGGACCTCGTAAGCGAGCTCGAGGCCGAGCTGCTTGCCGTCACCGAACAGCCGCTTGAAGCCGGCCTGGTCCTCCGCCGTGGTGATGATGAGGATCTGCCGGATGCCCGCCAGCATCAGCGTCGACAGCGGGTAGTACACCATCGGCTTGTCGTAGACCGGGACCAGCTGCTTGGAGACGGCCCGGCTGACCGGATAGAGGCGCGTGCCGGTGCCGCCGGCGAGTAGGATGCCCTTCAGCTCAGCAGCCCCAACCGCTCGCGGCGGTAGCCTCGACCCTGCGCCGCCTCGCACCACTCGGCGTGGTCGAGATACCACCGCACGGTGGAGCGCAGCCCGGCGGCGAGGTCGGTGCGCGGCGCCCACCCGAGCTCGCGGCGGATCTTCGAAGCGTCGATGGCGTAGCGGCGGTCGTGGCCGGGCCGATCGGCGACCTTGGTCTCGAGCGCCGCGTAGGCGGTGAGCCCGCGCGCTCGCATCGCCTGGTTGCGCTCCGGCGGCAGCAGCTCCTCGAGCAGCGCGCACACGGCGCGGATGATCTCGAGATTGGTGCGCTCGCCGTGCCCGCCGAGGTTGTAGCTCTCGCCGGGGACGCCGCGCGCCAACACTTCGAGCAGGCCGTCGCAGTGGTCCTCGACGTAGAGCCAGTCGCGCACCTGTCCGCCATCGCCGTAGATGGGCAGCGGCTTGGCGTCGACGGCGTTGAGGATCATCAGCGGGATCAGCTTCTCCGGGTACTGGTACGGGCCGTAGTTGTTGGAGCAGTTGGTGACGATGGTCGGAAGCCCGAAGGTGTGGTGGTAAGCCCGCGCCAGGTGATCGGCCGCCGCCTTGGATGCAGAGTACGGCGATCGCGGTGAGTAGGCGGTGTCCTCGCGGAACGATCCCTCCGCGCCGAGCGTTCCGAACACCTCGTCGGTCGAGACGTGGACGAACCGGAACGCGGCGCGCTGGGCGGTATGAGCGGCGGCGCCCGTCGGCGACGCCGCGAGGTATCTGCGCGCGGCCTCGAGCAGCTCGAACGTGCCCTGGATGTTGGTGCGCACGAACGGGCGCGGGTCGTCGATCGAGCGGTCGACGTGAGTCTCGGCGGCGAGGTTGAGCACCGCGCGCGGACGATGCTCGCGAAACACCGCGTCGACCCGCTCGCGATCGGCGATGTCGCCGTGCACGAACACGAAGCGCGACCGGTCGGGGAGATCGTCGAGGCTCGCGGCGCTCCCGGCATAGGTGAGGTTGTCGAGAACGACGACGCGATCGGCGGTGGTCGCGAGCGCGCGACGCACCAGATTAGAACCGATGAAGCCGGCTCCGCCGGTGACGAGGATCGAGTCCATGGAAACGCGCCGTCCTCGGCGCCAGTGTAATCAGCGAGTTGGGCGTGGTAGTCACCACGCCCCAAATCGCGCGCCGTCCTCGGCGCCAAAGTAATCAGCTGGTTAGGCGTGGTATGAACCACGCCTTAACCAGCCGCGGCTACTATACCGTCCCGATGGGCCTCGGCTATCTGGTTCTACTGGCCGTGGTGCAGGGGCTCACCGAGTTCTTGCCGGTCAGCTCTTCCGCTCACCTGATCCTGCTGCCGCGCCTGCTCGAAACCGTCGATCAGGGCTTGCGCGTCGACGTCGCCGCCAACACCGGGACCTTCCTCGCCGTCCTGGTCTACTTCCGGCGCGAAGTCGCGGCGATGACCGTCGCCGCGCTCGGAGCCAGTCGCGATCCGGCGCGCGCCGCCGATCGGCGGCTGGCGTGGCTGGTCGGTCTCGGCAGCGTTCCGGTTCTCGTCTGCGGCTTTCTCTTCCGCGATCTGGTCGCCACCCTCGGGCGCGATCCGGTATTGATCGCGGTGACGTCGATCGGGTTCGGGCTCCTGCTCGCGTTCGCCGATCGGTACGGCCGGCGCACGCGCGCGCTCCACGACCTGACGCCGGTCGACGCCGCGTTCATCGGTCTCGCCCAGGCGCTGGCGCTGGTTCCGGGCACGTCGCGCTCGGGCATCACCATGACCGCCGGCATCGCCGCCAACCTGCGCCGCGACCAGGCGGCGCGGTTCTCGTTCCTGCTCGCGGTGCCGGTGGGCGCGGCCGCGGCGGTGTGGGAAGCGATCGGCTTCGTGCGCGACGGTGAGTGGGGGATGTGGTGGCAACTGCTGCTGGTGGTCGTGATCTCGGCGCTGGTCGGCTTCGGCGTCATCCACTTCCTGCTCGGCTTCCTGCGGCGCCGCAGCCTGATCGGCTTCGCGATCTACCGGATCGCGCTCGGCGCGGTGATCCTGGCGATCGTCTACGGGCCGTGGCGCGGCTGATCTCGGACGGTCTCTCTGACCGGCAGAAATGACGAAAAAGAGATATTGACATTGATAAATTAGTGCTCTAGTGTATGCCTCGACGGGGAGGAAAACCTCCTCTCATCCCTCCCAAGCGGGGCGTTCCAGAACGCCCCTTTTTTTTGCCTTTCGCTCTCGCATAGGCTGCTCGCGGCTCGGCCGAGTGGTGGAGGCCGCCTCGTCCGGGTCCGGCGGGTCTCGTCTTTCGGGAGACGGACGATCACCGATTCCGAGCTCGTCGCCCGGGTCCTGGGCGGCTCCGAGGACGCGTTCCGTACGCTCGTCCTTCGCTACCAGCGGCCCGTATACGGCCTCATCGTGCGCATGGTGCGCGAACGGGAGCTGGCCGAGGACCTGGCGCAGGAGGTCTTCCTCAAGGCCTACCGCGCGCTCGACACCTATGATCACCAGCGCAAGTTCTCGAGCTGGCTTTTCAAGATCGCCCACAACTCCACCATCGATCACTTGCGCCGAACCGAGCTGCAGACAGTTCCGCTCGAGGCCGAGAGCGCGGACGATCGCGGGCTCGCGGCGGTGCTCGAGGATCCCACGACGGTCACGCCCGAGCATCGACTCCTGGGCTCGGACCTCGGCCGCGGTCTGGTGGAGTCGATTCAGGAGCTCCGTCCCGTCTATCGCGAGGTGATCCTGCTCCGCCACCGCGAGGGCTTGTCCTACCAGGAGATCGCCGAGGTGACCGGGGCCTCGCTCGGCACCGTCAAGACCAACCTCCACCGGGCTCGCCGGGACCTCGCCGAGCGTCTGCGTGCCCGCGGCCTCCTGGCGCCCGGGGAGGGTCCCTGAAACTCTCGCGCGCGGTGGCGCGTAGGGCCTGACGTGGCGAAGGTCGGACCGATGCGGCAAGACTCCTGGACGACGATCGAGCGCTGGCTGCAAGCCGGTGCGCACGACGTCTCGAGCCCCGAGCTCGAGGCGGCTTGGAGCCGGCTGTTCCAGGAGCTGCCGGACGAGTCGCCGTCGGCCGCCTTCCCCGGCCTGGTGATGGCGCGGGTGGCCGGTCTGGCCCATCCCCGGTTGGGGAGGGGGGGGCTGCGGCAGCCTGCGCGCGACCTTTCGCCGCGTCTGCGCTTGGCCCTGGTCGCCTGCCTGGCGACGATGGGGGTTTCGGCGCTGGTCCTGCCGGTGCTGCTGATCGCGTTCCCGCTGCCGGTCGGTGGCGTGATCGACGCGCTGGCGGTCGCCGTCAAGGCGGGAGCGGCCTGGACGGCTCAGGTCATCGCGGTGTGGGGCTTCCTCGCCGGCGTGGCCCAGACCGTCTCGGTCGTTCTGGCGACACCGGAAGCCGCCGCGTTCCTGGTCGGCTTCGCGCTGCTTTCCGCCGCCGCTCTACGCTTGCTGTTCGAGCTGACGCGCAAGGATCGGAGGATCGCCGATGCGGCAGCTCGCTGATCGTCTCTCGATGCCGTTGTGGAGTCGCGCGGTTCTGCTGGCGCTGGCGCTGCTGTTCGCCGTCGCGCCGATGTCGAATGCGGTGAAGGCGCAGCCGACGCCGCCACCGGCGCCCGAAGTCGAGGCGCCGCCGGCGGAGCCGTTGAGCGAAGAGGTGCGCGACGAGGTGCTCGAGCGGCTCGACCGCACGCTCGACGAGGTGGAAGAGCGCATCGAGGAAGACGCCGACGACGCCGACGACGTGCGCGAAGAGGTGCTGCGTGAGCGCCGCGAGCGGGTGCGCGAGATCCGCGAGCAGGTGCACCGCCGCTTGCGCGAGCGCTCCGAGCGCTCCGACAACAAGGTGGCGTTCGGCTCGAGCATCACGGTGCCGGAAGGAGAGGTCGCCCGCGACGTGGTCGCGATCGGTGGGCACGTCGATGTCGAGGGCGACGTCGAGGGCGATGTGGTCGCGGTCGGCGGCCCGGTCTCGATAAACGGCAAGGTGACCGGCGACGTGGTCGCGGTCGGCGCCGGCGTCGAGCTCGGCGATGACGCCGAGGTCCTCGGTGAAGTGACCTCGGTCGGCGGGCGCGTCAACCGCGCCGAGGGCGCCGAGGTCGTCGGACGCATCAACGAAGTCGCGCTCGGGCCCAGTTTCAGCTGGGACGTCGGCGACACCGACATCAACTGGTGGGACTGGGACGACCACCGCCACTTCTCGCCGTTCGGATCCGGGTGGTTCGGATTCGGGCTGTCGTTGATCGGCATCGTGGTCCTGCTCCTGCTCGCGCTACTGGTCCGGCTGGTGGCGGGCGGCACCGTCGAGCGAGTGCGGGCCAAGGCGGTCGAAGCGCCGTGGATGTGCGCGCTGGTCGGCCTCGCGATCGAGCTGTTCTTCGTGCCGGTGCTGATCGTGGTGGCCGTGATCCTCGCGATCTCGATCATCGGCATCCCCCTCCTGCTCCTCATCCCGTTCGTGGTGCTCGCCTTCCTGCTGGCGCTGGTGGTGGGCTATACCGGGGTGGCGCAGGCGGTCGGCGATTCGATCGGCCGTCGGTTCGGCCGGCCGGCGACGAGCCCGTACCTGTCGGTGTTCTTCGGCGTGGTGTTGATCCAGTTCATCCACATCATCGCCGAGTTCTTCGACAGCTTCAGCGGCTTCCTGTTCTTCTTCGCGTTGATGTTCGGCATCGTCGGGTTCCTGGTGCGCTTCGCGGCGTGGACGGTGGGTATCGGCGCCGTCTTCCTGATCGCGGTGCGGCGTTCGGGACAAGTGGCGATGGTCGTTCCACCGCCGCCTCCAGCCGACTATCCGCCGAGCGGCGCGTATCTGCCGCCGGAGCCACCGCCGCCGCCGTCGGGTTGGTCGAGCCGGCCCATCGGCGACACCGATTCCGAGTAGAGCGGGTCACCCAGATCAGAGTCGGGTCAGGACGCGGAGCGAGGCAGCGGCTCGATGTAGCAGCCGACTGCCCGGGCCTGCGGCTGCGGCGCCGGCCGCCCGGCGAGGATCGCCTCGAGCGCTTCTCGCAGCTCGTGGCGACTCGCGCGCGGCCGGCGCGTGCCGACGTCGACCCAGCGATCGTCGATGCGACCGCGGTAGAGAACGCCGCCGTCGCGCGCTAGCACGGCGACCTCGGGCGTCACCTCGACTCCGGTGTGCTCCACCAACCGGTGCTCGCGGTCGAGCAGGGCCGGGAAGAGGAGGCCGTAGTCGATGCCGTGCCGGCGCACCGCTTCGGCGTCGACGGAGGGTTCCGGATAGACCAGGAAGAACGCGA
>DATAFT010000081.1:0-4100 GCA_036257295.1 Thermoanaerobaculia bacterium | reverse complement strand
GCCGAGTCGGTCAGCCAGAACAGCGCGGCGTCGAGCCCGAGCAGGAGGCCGCTCTCCGGTCGAGGCGTGAGCCGCGAGATCGCCTCGCTCGCCGCCTCGACCGTCCACCAGGCCGCGATCGACTGGCTGGCTTCGGCGGCGTCGAGCGGGTCGCTGCCGAGACCGGCGAAACGGACCACCGCGGCAAGGACCACCGCCACCACCATCACCGGCATGCCGAGGCGAAGCACCGTCAGCTCCGCCTCCGGTAGATGCGCACCTGCGCGTTCTCGAACACCAGGTCGCAGACGTCGGCGATGGTGCTCTCGGTGTCCGCGGTCACGCCGTAGCGGCTCCTTTCTTCCGGCCCCACGTAGATGTAGTCGACGCTCCAGGACCGCAGCGTCGAATCGAGCTCACCGGCCGAGGGGGGACGGTAGATGCGCTCGATCGCTTCCTCACGACCGGCGGCGAAGCTCGAGAACGAGGAGCCGCGCCACTGGTACTCGTGGCCCCCCCAGCCCAGCAGCGTGGCGCGTCCGGTGACGATGCTGGGCAGGTTCTGTTCGGCCCGATAGCTCGCGCCCGAGCGCTGCACCACGACGTCGTCGCTGTTGGTGGCATCCCGCAGCCAGCGCAGCGCCGCGAGCTCCTCGGGACGGAAGCGCTCGAGCCAGGCCAGCGCGTCGAGCGTCGGCTGCTTCGAGCCGAAGCCACCGGTGCGCGACCACAAAGCCGTCGCCGGATAGTAGAGACCCGGCACGATCGCCAGCAGCGCGAGCAGCGCCGCGAGGCGTGAGCCGCGGCCGCGTCCCCCCCGCCCCAACCGAGGATGGGCCAGCCGCAGCGCGCTGGCGATGCCGACCGCGGCGCCGCACGCGAGCAGCAGCCACGCCTGATACCAGAACTTGAACACCGTGTTCATCCGCGTCCCGAAGCTGTCGTGCAGGTACAGGAGCTCGGGCGCGAGAACGAGCCCGATCCCGGCCGCCGCCAGCAGCAGCGCGAAGTCGAGGCCGGTTTCGCGCTGAGCTCTGGTCGAGAGCCATCGCGCGCGCAGTGCTTCGAGCGTGAACGCGAGCGCGCCGGCACACACCACCAACGTGACGCAGCCCCCGACCCATCGACCGAGCATCGCGCTCGCCAATCGATCGCGGCTCGCTGGCGGCAGCATGCCGTCGAGCCATTCACGCCAGACCCCCAGTTGCGCCAGCGCGAGGCAGACGGCGAACCAGGCGAGAGCCAGGCCGAGGAGTGCGATCCACCACGCCGCCGCGAGACGCAGCCGCGCCTCGCCGCGCCGCCAACCGGTGAGCAGGAGCAGGAACACGCCGGGCGCGAGGGTCGCGAACATCACCACCACCTGCCGCATAGAGGTGGGATGGAAGAAGTTGGGCAGGATGCCCTCGACCTGCGACGACGCGGTCAGGTGGTATGGCAGGTAGAGCAGCGCCGAGCCGACCGCGAGCAGCGCCGCGAACGACGCCGCGGCGACCAGCGCCCGCCGCAGGGTCGAGGTGTCCGTCGAGGAGTCGGACGACGCGGCGGCCGCGGCGACGGCGATCACCAACACGGAGAACACCGCCGGCACGTCCCAGGTGTTGATCGCGACGATCGATCCGGCGACGGCGACGATCCCCACGCGCGTCGCGAGACCGCCGGGAACGCCGGCGCCCGCACGCGAGCGTTGGGCCGCCGGCTCGACCGGCGACCACGCGTTGGCGAACACCGCGAACGCCAGCGTCAGCGTGGCGACCACGATCGGCATCGCCAGCACGTGCGGGTGGTTGTCGCCGAGCAGGTAGCTGAAGAACGGGAACTCGGTGATGACCTCGATCGATTGGCCGTCGAGACCGACGTCGCGCACGACGCGGCTCGAGCGCCACCACCACCAGTTCTCGCTCCACAGCGCCGATGCCGCGCTCGCGGTGGCGCTCGCCGGCGCGTCGGCGCTCAGGCCGAGCAGCGTCCTCCACGATCCGATCGCCTCGCTCGCGAGCGAGCCGGCGCCGTCGAGCACACGCCGGCCCCAGTCGAGGGGCAGCGCGATGTTCGCCGAGCCGCACACCAGCAGCGCCGCGATCAATCCGCTCCCGATCGCGGTGCGGTCCTCCCCGCCACGTTCGATAGTCCCAGCGGCGCCGTCCGACGACGCGGCGAGGTTGTAGGCCAACCCGAAGCAGCCGACCACGAGCAGTCCGTACCAGGTGGCCTGTCCCAGGTTGTAGGTGATCTCGGGCGGGGTGCCGACCAGGTGGCCGATGGCGCCGAGCAGCCAGTATCCGAGGTAGTAGTAGCTGATCGGATAGCCGGAGAGCCAGGGATCGGCGGGCGGAAACGAGTCGCTGGTGGACACCGCCACCAGCAGCATCAGATCCATCGGCTCCTCGGTGTGGTCGGCGGCGGGGTCATTGGCCCGCACCAGGCACCAACCGAGGAACGCCACCAACTGCAGCAGCTCGACGGCGACGACGAGTCGCCACCGGCGTTTCACCCACTGCGCGATCTCGGCGGCAGCAGCGGCAGGCGAGGGCCCCAGCAGGAGAGCCGCCACCGCCGCCAGCACGAACACGGCGATGGCCACTCCGCCCATGGTGTTGCGCAGCAGGCCGAGCGCATAGCCCCACCAAGCCACCAACCCGACCAGCAGTGCGCCGAGCGTCTTCGCCGCGCAGTAGCCGCGATCGGGCAGCGCGCGACCGGCGCGCCAGACCAGCACCACCCCGATCGCGCCCAGACACTCGAGCCAGAGGTACCAGAGCGCGATCGTCATGGCGCGGCCGCGCTCACGCCTGTCCGGGGATCGGACTGGTCTGCGGCACGACCGGCGCGTAGGGCACGGTGTCGCCGAGCGGCTTTCGCGCCACTGCGATCAGCGACACGCCGGGCCACGGCAGCAGTCGATCGATGCGACGGATGAGCCAGATCATCCAGTCCAGCACCTTGAGCTGGATCCGACTGAAGCGCTCGCGCTTGAGCAGCGTGCCGTTGAGCCACCATCCCGGGCGCGACGCCCGGTTGAACCCGAAGATGCGCTCGACCTCGAAGCCGGCGCCCTCGAGCGTCGTTTGCAGCATCGCCGTGGTGTAGCGCCGCTCGTGTCCGAGCACGCGGTCGAGCGTGCCGTAAAGGCCCGGCCCCTGCGGTACCAGAACGATGGCGCGACCGCCGGGAGCGAGCACCGAGAGCAGGTTGCGCGCGCCCTGGCTCTCTTGCGCTACGTGCTCGAGCACGTTGAGGCACACCACGGTGTCGTAGCGCCCGGCGAGACCGTCGGTCGCCGACGGGTCGGCGAGATCGAGACGACGCACGTCGAGATAGGGCCTCGACTCGGCGAAGTTCGACAGGTAGTCGAGGTAGTGCGGGTTGATGTCGGTCGCGGTGTAGCGATCGCGCGGCATCAGCGCGCGTGTCAGGTTGCCGATGCCGGCCCCGATCTCGAGCACGCGCTGTCCGACGAAAGGCCGCACCGTGTCCGCCATCCAGCGGTTGAACCGCGGCACCTCGGAGAGCGCGACCAGGATGTTCGAGCCGTACTCGTCGGGATCGTAGATGTCGTCGACGATCCACCAGCGCAGCATCGCCAGGAAGGCGAGCACGCCGTCGAAGATCCCGATCTTCTTGCCTTCCTCGTAGGTGCGGCCGGCGTAGGAGATCGGCACCTCGAAGATGCGCGCGCCGCGCTTGGCGAGCTTGAAGGTGAGCTCGATCTCGAGGCGGAAGTCGTTCGATCGGATCGGGATCGATTGCAGGAGGCGCGTGCGCACCGCCTTGTAGCAGGTCTCGACGTCGGTGAGGTTCAAGTCGGTGAAGAAATCGGCGCTGAACGTGATCAGGCGGTTGCCGAGGGTGTGCGCGAAGTACAACACGCGCCGATACTCGCCGCCCAAGAACCGCGATCCGAAGACCGCGTCGGCGCTTGCTTCGAGGAAAGGCCGCAGCAGCGCGGGGATGTCGCGCGGGTCGTACTCGAGGTCGGCGTCGTGGATCAGCGTGACCGCGCCGCGCGCCCGCGCGATCCCGGTGCGCACCGCCGCCCCCTTGCCGCGGTTGCGGTCGTGCTCGACGTAGTCGATGCGCGGCTCGCGCGCCGCCAACTCGCGCAGGATCTCGCGGCTGCC
>DATAFT010000021.1:0-3751 GCA_036257295.1 Thermoanaerobaculia bacterium | reverse complement strand
CTGACCGGGGTCATGTGCCTGTGGCTCGGCATCATGAAGCTCGGCGAGCGCGGCGGCGCGGTCGACCTGCTCGGCCGCGCGCTCGAGCCGCTGCTGGTGAGGCTCTTTCCCGGCGTCCCGAAGGGGCATCCGGCGCATGGCTCGATGGTGATGAACCTCGCCGCCAACATGCTCGGGCTCGACAACGCCGCGACCCCGCTCGGCCTCAAGGCGATGAAGGAGCTGCAGGAGCTCACTCCCCAGAAGGACACTGCGAGCAACGATCAGATCCTGTTCCTGGTCATCAACACCGCGGGCGTGACCCTCATCCCCGCGACCATCTTCGTCTATCGCGCTCAGCTCGGCGCCGCCGATCCCACCGACGTCTTCATTCCGCTGCTGATCGCCACCTACTGCTCGACTCTGGTGGGAGTGCTGGTCACCGCGGCGTTCCAGAAGCTGAAGCTGTGGGACGGAGTGGTGCTCGCCTACCTCGGCTCCTTGACGGCCGTCGTAGCCGGCATCGCGGTCTACTTCAGTCGCCTCGATCCCGAAGCGCTCGCCGCGCAATCGTCGGTGGCGTCGAACTTCACCATCTTCGCCATCATCGTCGCCTTCATCGCGCTCGCAGCCCGCAAGCGCGTCCCGCTCTACGAGGCGTTCGTCGACGGCGCCAAGGAAGGGTTCCAGGTGGCGATCACGATCATTCCCTACCTGGTGGCGATGCTGGTGGCGATCGGCGTCTTTCGCGCCAGCGGCGCGCTCGACCTGGTCCTCGACGGCGCGCGCCGGGGCGTGGCGGCGCTCGGAGTCGACACGCGTTGGGTCGACGGCCTACCGACGGCACTGATGCGAACGCTCTCGGGCTCGGGCGCTCGCGGCGTCATGATCGAGACGATGAAGGCCCAGGGCGCCGATTCCTTCGCCGGGCGACTGGTCTCGATCGTCCAGGGCTCGACCGAGACCACGTTCTACGTGCTGGCGGTCTACTTCGGCTCGGTCGGCATCCGCAAGTCGCGACACGCGGTGACCTGCGGCCTGATCGCCGACCTCGGAGGCTTCGTCGCCGCGGTCCTGGTCTGCTACCTGTTTTTCGCCTGACGCCGACCCGCGCAACCGCACTTAAGATCGTCGGCGTGCCTCGAGTCTTGCGTCTGCTACCGGCTTGTGCCGCTCTCGGCGTGCTCGCCTGCGCGGACCGGGCGAGCGAGCCCGAGGCGCCGCGACCGCCGCACGTGGTCCTGGTGGTGATCGACACCCTTCGCGCCGACGCGCTCGGGTTCGGGGGCTCGCCGCATGGATCACCGCATCTCGATCGACTGGCTGACGAGAGCGTCGTCTTCACTCAGGCCATCGCGCCGTCGACCTGGACGTTGCCTTCGGTCGCGTCGCTGCTGACGTCACTTCACCCCAGCGAGATCGGACTCTTCGGCGGCGCCCGAGAGGACGAGCACCTGGCGAGGACGCTCGCCGACGAGCACCTCACGCTGGCGGAGGTGTTTCGCGACCATGGCTATCGCACGGTAGGCGTCGTCAACCAGGTCTTCCTCACCGCGAAGCGCGGTTTCGGCCAGGGTTACGACCGCTACGAGATCCTTCCTACGCGCGCGGACGGATACCGGCTCAATCGGCGACTGGAACGCAGCCTCGCCACCTTCGAGGTCGCCCCGCGCAGCGGGAACCCGACGGGCGCGCGCGAGGCGAGTCGAGTCGCACCTCTCTTCATCCATGTCCACTACTTCGATCCGCACTGGCCCTACCGCTACCGCAGCGCAGAGGATCGCGAGGACCTGCCCACGTCGCTCGGAGCCGCCGACCGCGATCTCGATCCGCCGCGCGGCGGCGACCAGGCGACACACTGGATGGTGGCTCACGGAGAGGGCGAACCACGCCGGCAGGCGCTGGAGACGCTCGCCGCGCGGTATGCCCTCGAGGTGCGCTGGGTCGATGGCGTGATCGCGGGACTCATCGATCTGCTCCAGGGGCAAGGAATCTGGGACGACGCCGTCCTGGTCGTGACCGCGGACCACGGTGAGGGCTTCTGGGAGCACCAACGACTCCTCCATGGCCATTCGCCGCACGAGGAACAGATCCACGTGCCGCTCCTGGTCCGACCGCCGCCGGCGCTAGCGTTCGAGTCCGGGGCCCGGAGCTCGCCGGTGAGTCTCGTCGATCTGATGCCGACGCTGCTCGACCTCGCTGCTCTTCCCATTCCCGCGCACTGCCGCGGGCGCAGCCTCGTGCCGGCCATGCGGGGCGAGGAAGACGGCACGGCCGCCGTTCTGGTCGAGACCGGAGGGGAACGGGCACTGCGCACCCGCAACGGCAAGCTCATCGTGCGAGGCGCGGGGGGGAGGATCGGGCGCGACAGCGATACCGAAGCGGGAGTGAGCATCGAGTACTACGACCTGGTGGCCGATCCCGGCGAGCGGCGCAACCTCGCGAGTCCGTGCGTTGGACCGTGTGGCGACAGCCTCCGCCGTCTCCTGGAGATCGAGCGACGGCTCGAGCGACCCGCCCACCAGGCGACATCGGTCGAGGTCTCGCCCGAGGAGCTCGAGCAACTGCGAAGCTTGGGCTACGTCGGCGACTGAGATCGCCGCGCGGTCCGCTCTTTCGACGCGCTCTGCTGTCGTAGCTGGTCGAGGAGCGTGCCCAGATCCTGCGGTAGGGGACTCTCGGCGCGCACCTTGACTCCGGTCAGCGGATGCGAGAGCTCGAGCCAGGAAGCATGCAGCATCTGACGACCCGCCTCGAGGTGTCGACCTCCCCGGGCGGCGCCGCTGCGCTTGGGTCCGTAAACCCGATCGCCGAGCACCGGCATCCCGACCTGGGCGAGATGGAGACGGATCTGGTGCTGCCGTCCGGTCTCGAGCTCGACCTCGAGGAGTGCCGCCTCGCCGAAGCGCTCGCGCACCCGCCAGAGAGTGCGCGCCTCGAGCGACGGCTCGCCGGGGCGGGCGATGCGCCGCCGGCCAGCGACGTACTCGGTGTGGACCGGTAGGTCGATCACGCCGCGATCGACGCCGCCGGCAACCGGCCCCGACGCGCCCACCCGCACGATCGCGAGGTACCGGCGCACGATGGCGTGGCGACTGAACAGCTCGCGAAGGCCAGCGCGCGCCGCCGGCGTCAGCGCGAACGCCAGCGCGCCCGAAGTGTCGCGGTCGAGCCGATGGACGGCGCCGACGAAGGGCCGACGCGGATGCAGCTTGGCGGCGTAGTCGTACACCCGGTCGCGCGCGGTGTCCTCGCCCTCCTTGCCTGGCGCCGATGGCACGCTGAGCAGACCCGCCGGCTTGTCGACCACGATGACGGTTTCGTCCTCGTAGAGGCGAGCGAGCGACAGCCGCGCGCGAGACATCGCCTTCCGGTTGACGTCCCAGACCACCGCGGCCGCCGCGGTCACCATGGCGCCCGGCTCTCGCGCGAGATCGCCGTCGACGGTGACCTGGCCTTTCTCGATGACTTCGCGCGCCTTGCGGCGCGACAGCTCGGGGTGGGCCGCGATCAGGCGAAGGTCGAGTCGCTCGACTGGTGGCGGGGAGCCCATCGATCGAGCAGCATAGCGAGGGCACGCGCCTCTGGGCGGAGCGCGGTCTGGCTCGCTATCCAGCAGGCGCGCCTACTTGGTCTGCGTGACCGTGAAGGTCTTTCCCGCGATGGTCGCGGTTCCGGTGCGCTTCTTCGGCGGGCCGCCGTAGGGCGCAACCGAGTAGTTGACCGTCCCGTTGCCGCTGCCCCCCGGCGGACTGGTGATCGTGATCCACGA
>DATAFT010000010.1:0-9292 GCA_036257295.1 Thermoanaerobaculia bacterium | reverse complement strand
GCCGGCGACGGCACGCTGGTATACGCGGAGGCGCCCGGCGGAGTCTCGATCGATCACACTCTGGTCTGGGTGGATCGAAGTGGTCGCGAGACGACTCTCGACCTGCGCGCGGCCACCTACAACACGCCGCGGATCTCCCCGGACGGCACGCGGCTGGCCGTGTCCGACGGAGACATCTGGCTCGTGGACCTCGCACATCCGAGCGCCGAGCCCACTCGCCTGACATTCGCGCGCGAGATCGACTGGTTCCCGGTATGGACGCCCGATGGCCGTCGCCTGGTCTTCGGATCCTGGCGCGGCGGTGCGTTGAGCAACCTCTTCGTTCAGTCGGTCGAGGGCGGGACGGCCGAACGGCTGACGACCAGCCCGGACGGGCAGCTGCCGACGAGCATCACTCCCGACGGTACCTCGGTCGTCTTCCACCAGCTGCGGTTAGGCCTGCAGCGAGTGCGGCTCGAACCGCCACGAACGGTGGAGCCGCTGCTCGAAACACCGTACGAGGCGCGCAACGGCGAGGTCTCCCCCGATGGGCGCTGGCTGGCCTACGAAGGAGAGCTCGCAGCTCGCCCCGGGCAGCTGGACGTTTACGTGCGACCGTTCCCCGACGTGAACGCGGGACAGTGGCAGGTGTCGCCCGCGGGCGGAGTCCAACCGGCGTGGGCGAGTGATGGCAGCGAGCTCTTCTATCGCAATCCCGACGGTGCGGTGATGGTCGCACGAGTTGCCGCCAAGGGGGGCAGCTTCAGCACGGAGAAGCCGGTCCGTCTGTTCCAGGGACCTTACATGAAGAGGAGCGGAAACATGGGCCGCTCATACGACGTCTCGCCTGACGGACGGCGTTTCCTGATGCTCAAGGAGCGGGCGGTCGACCCTACGCTTCCTTCCCCTCACCTGGTGGTGGTACAGCACCTCGACCGAGAGTTGAAGCGCCTGGCCCCCTGAGCGTTGGTTTCCACTTCGAGGAGCTCGCGCATGGAGTCGAATTCGTTGCGTGCCGCCAATCCGACTCCGTACGGTGACCGATTGCTGCGCCTCGGCGTCCTGCTCTTCCTGCTCGGTCTCCTCACCGGCTTCGCGGTTCCCGCGCTCACCAACCCGCGCATGGGGCTGACCAGCCATCTCGAAGGCCTGATGAACGGAATGTTCCTGGTGTTGCTGGGCCTGGTGTGGTCCCGGCTCGCGTTGTCGCCACGCTCGATGGCGGCAACGTTCTGGATCGCGCTCTACGGCACCTTCGCGAACTGGGCGGGAACGCTGCTCGCCGCGGCGTGGGGAACGGGGCGGACGACGCCGCTCGCCGCTCCGGGGCGCTCGGGCACGCCGGTGCAGGAAGGCGTGGTCGACTTCCTCCTGATCTCGCTCTCGCTCGCGATGGTGGCGGTGTCGTGCCTCGTGCTCTGGGGGCTGCGCTCGCGGCGAGAGGAGCCAGTGCGGCCGATCGGTGCCTGACTTCGTCCCCGGAGTGGTCCTCGCCTCCCGGTTCTACCACGAGGCGATTCGACCGATCCTCGATGACACGGTCCCCGGGCTCGCGCACAGCGCCGCGCTGATCGGCAGCGGCTCGGAGGTGCTGGGATTCGACACGCCGGTGTCGACCGATCACCACTGGGGACCGCGCGCGATGATCTTCGTGCGCGACGCGGATCATGCGGCGCGAGCGGACGAGATCCGTCACGCGCTGGCGACGCGGTTACCTCACGACTTCCTCGGTTGGCCGACCAGCTTCGCCCAGCCCGACCCAGTCGACCCCGGCACCCGGCATCTCGAGCGCAGGACCACCGGGCCGGTGGACTCTCTGGTCGAGGTCCTCACCGTCCGTGGCTATCTCCTCGACTATCTGGGCTTCGCTGGAGATCGCGAGCCGGCGTCGCTCCAGTGGCTCACGTTCCCGTCGCAGAAGCTGCTGGCCGTCACCGCGGGAGCGGTGTTCCACGACGACATCGGGTTGGAGGAGACCCGAGCGCGGTTGGCGTGGTATCCGCGCGACGTCTGGCTCTATCTGCTCGCCGCCGGTTGGAAGCGGATCGGCCAGGAGGAGCACCTCATGGGCCGCGCCGGCCAGGTGGGGGACGAGATCGGCTCGGCGGTGTTGGCGGCGCGCCTAGTGCGCGACGTGATGAGGCTGTGCTTCCTGATGGAGCGGCGGTATGCGCCGTACCCCAAGTGGTTGGGCAGCGCGTTCGCGAATCTAGCCGCCGCGTCGCGGCTGACGCCGATCCTCACCGCCGTGCTGCATGCAAAGACCTGGGTCGATCGCGACCGGGCGCTCGCGGATGCCTACGGCGTGATCGCCGAGATGCACGACGCGCTGGGACTCACCGACTCGTTGCCGAGGCGCGCTCGTCGATTCTGGGGGCGGCCGTTCAACGTCATCTACGGCGATCGCGTTGCAAAGGCTCTACTCGCTCGGATCGCGGATCCGGACGTCCGCGCCATCCCGTGGGCGATCGGCGGCGTCGACCAATGGTCGGATTCGACCGATCTGCTCGAGGCGGCCGCGCTGCGCGAGCGATTGGAGGGTCTCTATCGACCGACCGAGTGAGTCGCGCGCCGTGCTAGCGTGATCGCCGGTGCCGTCGCGATCGCGCCTCGCTGCGGGTTGCCTCTCTTGCTCGATCTCGCTGGCTACGGGGTCGTGGGCGCAGGCCGATCCCGTAGCTCCGCCGACCTTCGTCGGCGACATCGCTCCGATCCTGTACCGCCACTGCATCACCTGCCATCGCGCCGGTGAGATGGCGCCGATGTCGCTCGGCACCTGGGACGAAGTCCGTCCGTGGGTGAAGGCGATCCGCAAGGCGGTGGCGAACGGCGAGATGCCGCCGTGGCACGCAGACCCGCGCTACGGGCCGTACCGCAACGCGCGCGGGCTCGACGACTCGGAGCGCCGAACACTGCTCGACTGGATCGATGCAGGCGCGCCGCGCGGCGACGGCGAAGCGCCACCGCCCCCCCTCTTTGCCGAGGGGTGGCAGGGCGGCGAGCCGGACGTCGTCGTCGCGCTGCCGCAGGAGATCTCGATCCCCGCCGACGGCGGTGACGAGTATCACTACGTGCTGGTCCCGACCGGTTTCGCCGAAGAGCGGTGGGTCCAGTCGGCCGAGGTGCGCCCTGGAAACCGCAAGGCGCTCCATCACGCCACCGTGTTCGTCTTTCCACCGGAGCGGATCGAGCAGGGTCCAGACGGCCCGCGCCTGCGGCGGACACAGCCGGTCGAGGCCGGCCTCACCGAGCGCGTCGGCAAGGTGCTCCAGGTCCGTGCCGATGCGCCGGTGGTGAACGACGGCTGCACGCTGCCCGACGGTGGATCGTGGCCCGGCTCGCCGCCGCGCGAAGGTCCGCAGATCGGCGTGTTCCTGCCCGGCAAAGGGCCCGACCTGCGACCGGCAGGGATGGCGGTGCGAGTGCCGGCCGGCGCTTACCTGATGTTCCAGCTCCACTACAGTCCGACCGGGCAACCCGAAACCGACCGCACCCGCATCGGCCTCCGGTTCGCGAACGATCGGGTCGAGCACGAGGTGAAGCGGGTCGAGATCTGGAACAACCACTTCGCGATCCCTCCACGTGCTTCCGCGCACGAGGTGCGATCCTGCTACCGCTTCGAGCGCGCGGTGCGCGCCGTGTCGTTCACCGCTCACATGCACTATCGCGGCCGTGCGATGACGGCCGAGGCGATCTACCCGGACGGCACGACCGAGACGGTGTTCTCGGTGCCGACGTACAGCTTCAACTGGCAGACCACCTACGTCCTCGAAGCGCCGCGGCAGATACCGGCCGGCACCACCATCCGGACCACCGCGCTGTTCGACAACAGTGCCGCCAACGCACTCAATCCGGACCCGGAGCAGACGGTGCGCTGGGGCGAGCCGACCGGCAGCGAGATGATGGGCCTGTGGGTGGAATACGTCGAGCAGCCGTAGGCAAGCCTAGTCGCTCGCTGCTCGAGCGATCCCGGCCACCGACCGCCGCACGTCGTCCTCGGTGGTGCGGTGGTTGAGCACCACCAGCCGCAGCGCGGAGCGCCCCGCGAGGTCGGTCGACGAGATCATCAGCTCGCCGCTCGCGAGCGTGCGCTCCATGATCGCGGTGTCGCGCGCGGCGCGTGACGCTTCCGTCTCACCGGCCCGCGCCCGACCGCGGAAGGTCACCACCGAGAGCTCGGCCGGGCAGACGATCTCGAGGCTGGGCACTTCGCTCAACAACCGCTCCGCAAGTCCCGCCACGCGAAGGTCCCACTCCACCTGCTCGGCCAGCGCGTCGAGGCCGACCGAGCGCAGCAGCATCCACACCGCGAGCACACGGCCGGGACGCGACATCTCGGGGCCGCGGTCGAAGAAGTTCACCTCGTCGCGCGGCACGTCCTTGAGGTAATCGCCGTGGACGCGGAACGCCGCTTCGAGCGCGGCGCGATCGCGCACCAGCACGCAGCCGGTGCCCATCGGCGCGTAGAGCCACTTGTGGGGATCGAGCGTGAGCGAATCAGCGAGCTCCATGCCGGCGAGCTTGCGCCGGCCTTCGTCGCAGAGGGCGGCGAAGCCGCCGTAGGCGGCGTCGACGTGGAACCACAGGCCGTGCGCGGCGCAGAGATCGGCGATGGCAGGCAGCGGATCGATGGAGCCGGTATTGGTGGTGCCCGCGTTGGCGCAGACCAGGAGTGGCATGAGTCCGGTACTACGATCCTGCTCGATCGCCGCGCCCAGAGCGTCGACTCGCATCCGGAAGCGATCGTCGGCCGGCACTTTACGCACCGCGCTCGACGCGTAGCCGAGGATGAGCGCCGCCTTCTCGAACGACCCGTGGCCTTGCTCCGAGACGTAGACGACGTGCCGGGCGCGATCGTCGTGGCCGCGGGCCGCCCGCGCCGAGGCCAACGCGCACAGGTTGGCGATCGATCCACCACTGGTGAAGATCCCGGCCGCCCGCTGGTCGTAGCCGACCGCCTCCGCGATCCACCGCAGCACCGTGAGCTCGAGCGACGCCACGGTCGCGCCGCCGAGCCAGCTACCGACGAACGGGTTGGCGCCGGCGTCGAGTAGCTTGCCGAGCGCGGCGTAGAAGCTCGAGGCGGACGGGATGAAGGCGTGGAAGCGTGGATGGTCGAGCTTCGACATCCCCGGAGCGACGCGCGAGAAGAAGAAGTCGAGACTCGAGTCGGCCCCGCTGCCGGCGCGAGGCAGTGGCTCGTCCACCAGCGCCGCGAAATCCGTCGCGCTACCGCGTCGCGCGACCGGCTCTTGGCCGAGCGCGGTGAGTCGATCGACCAGACGGTCGACGGCGCCGTGCGCGAGGCGGCGCATCTCCGCGGGCGAAGGATCGAGCGGCGGACGCGGAGCCTGGGGCAGTGCTGGGCTCTAACGGCGGGGGGCCAACGAGTTCGTGGAATGCGTCGGCGTCAGCGGTCGCGCGGGCTGGCCGCCGGCGTGATGCAGGCCGCCCTGGAAGCGTCGCCCGTCTTGACCCGGTCCGAAGCGATTGGACCGGCCGCCGCGATCGAAACCCCCGTGGTGTGCAGGGTGGCGTCCGTCGAAACGGCCGTCGAAGCGACCGCCGGGTCGCCCAACCCCAGAGCCGTAGAACGGGTAGTAGCCGGGATAGTAGGGGACGCCACCGAAGTAGTACGGGTCGTAGTAAGGGGAGCCGTAGTCGTTGTACGACATCGCCGCCCGGTCCGCCTCCAGGCGGGCCGACTCGACCTGGATCTCGGATCGCAGTCGCTCGAGGTCGCTGCGCCGCCGCTCGTGCTCGAGCGCTTCCAGCGCGCGGTGTTCCTCGGTGCCCACCCAGCGTCCCTGATAGAGCACCTCGCCGCGTCGGTGATGGCACTCTTCGTCGCTCGTCCAGTCGTCTTCGCAGCGCACGTAACCGAGCGCGCGGCGAGCGGTCGGATGATCGGGATCGAGGTTGAGCACCGATTCGAAGATGCGCTGCGCCAGCGTGGTGGCTCCGGCTTCCTGGAGCTCGAGCGCGAGGTCGACGCGCCCTTCGACGTCGTTCGGCGACAGCGATTGGAGCCGTTTAACCGCCTGCTTCTCGACGCCCTCGCCGCGCTCGATGCGCAGCACTATGTCGGCGGGGAAGCCGATGGTCCCGCCGGCCGAGCGGATCTTCACCTGGCCGCCGGACTCGATGACGTCGCCCTCGAGGCTCTGGCCGTTCTTGAGCCGCACCACGTCGGCGGCGGCGGGGCCGGCTGCAACGGCGGCGACCGCGATCAACGAGACGGCGACGCGAAGGACCCGGTCGAAGATGCATTCATTGTTCATGAGGGGTCTCCGCTGGCGATCCACCCGCCCACCCGCGCTCCGCTGGCAACGACATGCATGAGTATAACCACCCGGGCCCGCGCGCTATTGCCAGTCTATGGATAGCCGTAGGGAGCAGCGATCCCGAGCGGGATGCCGAGCGCCCAGTAGGCCAGCAGGAACAGGGTCCAGCACACCCCGAACGTGACGGAGTAGGGCAGCATCAGCGAGACCAGGGTGCCGATCCCCGTGCTCTTCACCCAGCGCTGCGAGAACGCCACCACCAGCGGGAAGTACGGCATCAGCGGCGTGACGATGTTCACCACCGAGTCGCCGACACGGTAGGCGGCCTGGGTCAGCTCGGGTGACAGGCCGACCTGCATGAGGATGGGCACGAAGATGGGCGCCAGCACCGCCCACTTCGCCGACGCCGAGCCGATCACCAGGTCGACCAGGATCGCGAGCAGGATGATGCCGACGATGGTGACCGCGCCGGGCAGGCCCAGTCGTTGGAGCAGGTCGGCGCCCTCGACCGAGAGCAGAGCGCCGATATTGGAACGGCCGAAAGCGGCGGTGAACTGGGCGCAGAAGAAGATCATCGCCAGGTAGTAACCCATCGTGCTCATCGTCTTCGCCATTCCAGCGATCAGGTCGCGGTGCGTTTGCACGGTGCCCGCGATGTAGCCGTAGATCGCGGCTGGCAGCAGGAAGAGCAGGAAGATCAGCGGCACGATCGACTGCATCAACGGAGCGTCGAAGGCCGTCAACCTGCCGGCGGGGTTGCGCAGCGGCGAGTCGGCCGGCATTGCGGCGAGGACGATGAGCACGATGCCGACCGCCATCGCCAGCGTGCCGGCGACGAGCCCGCGGCGCTCGCGCGGCTCGAGGCGCTGGAGCTTCAGCTCGGGACCGGCGTCGTGCTCGACGGCGACGCCGCGCAGCCGCGGCTCGACGATGCGATCGGTGACGAACCAGCCGAGCAGGATGATGAGGACGCTCGAAGCGCTGGTGAAGCCCCAGTTGCAGAGCGGGTTCACCACGCGCGCCGGATCGAGGAGCTGTGCCGCCTGCTGGGTGAATCCCTGGAGCAGTGGATCGATCCCCGACGGGATGAAGTTCGCCGCGAATCCACCGGACACTCCGGCAAAGGCGCAGGCGATGCCGGCGAGCGGATGGCGTCCAGCCGCGCGGAAGATGACGCCGCCGAGCGGGATCACCAGGACGTATCCGGCGTCGGCCGCGGTGTGGCTCATGACCGCTACCAGGAGCAGCATGGGAGTGAGCAGGCGGCGCGGCGTGATCGCGAGCACCGCGCGCAGCGCGGCGCCGATGAAGCCGACGTGCTCGGCGACACCGACGCCGAGCATCGCCACCAGCACGACGCCGAGCGGCGCGAACCCGGTGAAGGTCGGAACGATGGTCGACAGGAACACGGCCAAGGCCGTTCCCGTGAGCTGGTTCTGAACGGTGAGCCGGCGCGGCTCGCCTGCGGCCGGCACCGTGAATTCGTAGCCGCTGAGGAGGGCGGACACCGCCCACACCACGAACAGCGCGATCACGAACAGGACGGCGGTGTCGGGAAGGCGATTACCGACCCGCTCCACCCACAGGAGGAACCGTTCCACTCGGCCGGACGGTGCGGGCGGGCCGGGCTGCGACTCGCCTCGCGCCGTGGGGGCCGGCTTCGTCATCGGCGAGCTGCGCGCTACTTGGCGGGGTAACCGGCCGTCTGCTGCACCTCGACGATCTGCCTGCTGTGCCGGATGGTGTGGAGCGGCACGTAGATCAACCAGTCGTAGGCGTTGAGCGCGCCGAACACCGGGAACGGATGCACGACGATGTGCTCTTTCGCCGGCTGGTCGAGCGCGGCGACGAACGCTCTGATCTCGGCGCGGCTCTCGTTGAAGCGGCGCACGACTTCTTCGCGCGTGAGGCCGCCGGTGGGCACGATCTCCTGCGGGGCCTTGGCGCCGCCGGCGCCGCCCGGGTTGCGGTTCGGCATCACCTTCTTGAGGAAGTCCACCTTGCCGTCCGTCTTCGCCGCCCACTCCGGATCGGCGGGACTCTCGAGGGCGTCGAGTGCGGTCTGGTAGAGCATGCGCTCGGAGAGGATGACGTGCTCGGCGCACTCGCCGACCGACCAGCGGTCGGGCGAGCTCTTCCACTTCCACTGCTCCTCGCTCACGCCGTCGATCAGCGCCAGAAAGTCCTTGGCGGTGCTGTCGAGCATGGAGAGCAGCTCGGTCTTCTCGGCGTCGGAGAGCTTGCCGGTGGCGTCGGCGGCGTTCGCCGCGACGGGCGGCAGCAACAGGACGAGTGAGAGCAGGCACGTCTTAGTCCGCATTTCGGGAACCTCCGTGAGGGTGAAGCGCATCCTAACGTAACGACGCGAGTCGCGGCCTGGCGGGAGGCGGCGCGTTTGACCGCCGGTGCGGCGGTGGCCTAGTCTGGCGAGCAGGCATTTGTGTTGAAGGCGTTCCCCCACGGTCGGGGAATGCCGGTTTTCTGACCGTGGGGTGGCCGGTCTTCGACTGAAGGAGACGGGGCCATGAAGACGTTCTTCCAGCTCCTGTTGGTGGCAGCTCTCGGCTACGCTTTCTGGATCTACGGCCTGCCCTGGGTGCAGCGCACGGTCGGGAAGGAAAGACCTCCGGTCTCCAATCTGGCTCGCGGTCCTGGTGGGGTCTGCGTACAGGCGGCGGCGCGCGCCAGTGAGTCGTTGTACGACGACATGATGGACAAAGGTCGCACGCTCGAGGAGGATGCCGAGTGGAGCCAGATCGCCAGCGTCGTCGACAACGAGCTGTTCCAGGCGCGCGGCTTGTGCACCTGCGACCTCGAGTCGTGCGCCGCGGCGCGGGAGGTGCTCTCGACACTGGGATCCGTCTTCGACGCGGCGAGATCCCAGTCGCGGACCTCGCAGAGCGTGCCGTTGGACCAGGCGCGCCGCTACGAGCAGGCCAACCAGCGGTTGTGGGAAGCGTACGAGCTGGCGAAGGACGGCAAGTGAAGAACCAGCCTCGATGACGCTTCCCCGCACCTGCCTGGCGATG
>DATAFT010000648.1:0-5771 GCA_036257295.1 Thermoanaerobaculia bacterium | reverse complement strand
CATCCTCCAGCTCACCTTCAAGAACGTCGGGGTGACGCCGCAGAACAAGTACGACGTGTGGGTGGACAAGGCGAGCGGCTTGGTCACGCAGTGGGCCTACTACCTCAACAACACCGATGCCGAGCCCAAGTTCAAGACGCCCTGGGCCAACTGGACCAAGCACGGCAAGATCATGCTGTCGGGCGACCGCGGCAAGATGCAGCTCACCGAGATCGCGGTCTACGACCAGCTTCCGGAGAGCGTATTCAAGAGCCCCGACCCCCCGCAGTTGGGGGGGGCGCACTAATCTCGTGAGGCCGTCTTCGCGGCGCGGCTCGTTCGTCGTACCGGTCACCCTCGCCGCGCTCGCTTGTTCGCTGCTGCTAGCGAGCGACGAGGCGGTGCCGGCTGCGGCCGATCGCGGCGCGGTGCTCGTTCTTCGCGTCGACTCGATCATCCATCCGGTGGCGCTCGAGTACATCCTCGACGGGCTCGAAGAAGCAAAGAGGAGCGAGGCGCAGGCACTCGTGATCGAGATCGACACGCCGGGTGGCGTGCTCGACTCGACGCACGAGATCACCACCGCCATGCTCGGCGCCGACTTACCGGTGGTGGTGTTCGTCGAGCCGAGCGGCGCCCGGGCGGCCTCGGCGGGCTTCATCATCCTGATGGCCGCCGACGTGGCGGCGATGGCGCCGGGCACCAACACCGGCGCCGCCCATCCGGTCGGCCTCGGCGGCACCGACATCAAGGGCACGATGGGCAAGAAGGTCGAGGAGGACACCGCCGCCAACATCCGTTCGCTCGCCGCGCGCAACCATCGCGACGTCGAGTTGGCACAGTCGGCGGTGATCGAGAGCAAGTCGTTCACCGCGTCCGAGGCGCTCGAGAAGGGTCTCGTCGACGTGGTAGCCGATGACCTCGAGCACCTGCTCGACGCTCTCGACGGTCGCACGGTGTCTAAGAACGGCGTGGAACATGTGCTCCACACGCGCGACGCGGTGCCCCGCGAGCTCGAGATGACCGCGTTCCAGAAGATCCGGTCGATCCTGGTTCATCCCAACGTCGCGGCGGCCCTGTTGTCGGTGGCGATGCTCGCGATCTATTTCGAACTGGCGAGCCCGGGCGCGATCCTGCCGGGCGTGGTAGGCGCCATCTGCCTGATCCTCGGCGGCTACGGCCTCTCGGTGCTGCCGGTAAGCTACGCCGGCGTCGCGTTGCTCGTCGTCGCCGCCGTCCTGTTCCTGCTGGAGATCAAGGTCGCCGGGTTCGGCGTGCTCGGAACCGGAGGTGTGGTCTCCTTGGTGCTGGGTTTGATGATGCTGTTCAAGAGCGCCGACCCCGCGATCCGGGTCAGCATCGAGCTCATCGTCGGCCTCGCGTTGGTGGCGGCCGCGGTGGTCGCCTTCCTCGCCACCATGGTGATGCGCGTCCACCGCCAGCGCGCCACCACCGGGCGCGAGGGAATGGTCAGCGAGCGCGGCGTCGCCCGCACCGATCTTTCGCCGCGGGGCAAGGTCTCGGTGCACGGCGAGATCTGGGACGCGGTGTCGGAAGCGCCGGTGGCAGCCGGGCAGCAGGTGGAAGTGGTCGGGATCGACGGACTCCTGCTGCGCGTGCAGCCGAGGTGAATGATGCCGTTCGAAATGCCATTCGGGTTCCTCGCGGTGGTGATCGTCCTCGGACTGATCATCCTGTTCCGCTGGATCAACGTCCTCAACGAGTACGAGCGCGCGGTGGTGTTCCGTCTCGGCCGCATGCTGCCGCAGCCCAAGGGACCGGGCGTGGTCTTCATCCTGTGGCCGATAGACCGCATCGTCCGCATCTCGCTGCGGACCGTGGTGCTCGACGTGCCGCCGCAGGACGTCATTACCCGGGACAACGTCTCGGTCAAGGTCAACGCCGTGGTCTACTTCCGCGTCATCGACCCCAACCGCGCGGTGGTCGAGGTCGAGAACTACCACTACGCCACCAGTCAGATGGCGCAAACCACTTTGCGCTCGGTGCTGGGGCAGGCCGAGCTCGACACGTTGCTCGCCGAGCGCGAGAAGCTCAACGACGAGCTGCAGGCGATCATCGATCGCCAGACCGACCCCTGGGGCATCAAGGTGTCGGCGGTCGAGGTCAAGCACGTCGACCTGCCGCAGGAGATGCAGCGCGCGATGGCGCGGCAGGCCGAGGCCGAGCGCGAGAAGCGCGCCAAGGTGATTCACGCCGAGGGTGAGAAGCAGGCCGCGATGGCGCTGGGAGAGGCGGCCGACGTGATGAGCCGCAACCCGATCACGCTCCAGTTGCGCTACCTTCAAACCTTGAACGAGATCGCCGCCGAGAAGAACTCGACGATCCTCTTCCCGCTGCCGATGGACATCATCACGCCGTTCCTCGGCGGCCTCCGCAGTCGGGGCACCATCGCTCCCCCGGAGCGCTAGCTCCCGCGAATGGTGTTTACCATTCGGGGAGCTAGCATTTCCCCGCCCATGCGCCCGAGGACGGGCGCGGGCTCAGGCAGAAGGATCCCGTTACTCGGACACACACTCCTGCGGTAGCCTGGTGACAGCGTGAACGAGTCCGGCGAAGCCACCCACTACCAGATCGAGCTGACCAGCCGGCAGGTGCTGGCCGCCCTGGTCGTCCTACTGATCTGCCTGTTCGCCTCCTTTTTCTCGGGGGTCTGGATCGGCCGCAACGCGGAAGCGGACTCGGCGGCGAACGAGCTGGCCCGCGTCGACGAGGTGGCGCGCGGCGGCGAGCGCTTCGACTTCTTCTCGAAGACGGGCACACCGCACGCCGCCGGCGCCGCTCCGTCCGGCGCGGCGACCGACGAGACCCGACCGGGCGAGCCGGACTTCCCCGCGCCACGAGCCGAGGCATCGATCGACCAGGGCGACTTCGGCCCCGACCCCGACGACGCGGAGATCGCTCCCGCCGAGGGCGACCAGACCAGCATGACGGATGCCGATCCGGACGCCCTGTTCGAAGGAGACGAGGGGGCCGCGACCGATGACGAGCTGGCGCCGCCGGAAGAGATGGGCCGCCGCCGCCGCCGCGCCGCGGCGCAGGCGAAAGAGGAGGCCCGGGTAGCCGCCGCGGAAAGCGAGCCCGCCGCTGCAACCGGCACCGCGACGACCAGCGGCGGCGCGAGGACGGCCACGGCGGTTCCTCCCGCCGCGGGTGCGGCCAAGCCGGCCGCCGCCGAGTCGGGTTTCCACATCCAGGTGCTCGCCACCTCCGATCGCGGCAAGGCGGAGGCGCTGGTCGCGCGCCTGGTCGGCGCCGATTTCAAAGCCTTCATCGTGCCCTCGAACGAGGGCGGCCGCACCATGTACCGGGTGCGAGTGGGTCCGTTCAGTGACCGCGCCATCGCGGCGGGCAAGGCCAAGGAGCTCGAGTCCCGCTGGGGGCTCGACAGCTGGATCTCGCCCGGGGCGCCCTGAGCGCGCGCCCCACTCCCTGGCTCGACCTGGTAGTCGCCGCCGGCGGCGGCGCGCTGTGGGCCCTGTGCTTCGGTCAGACCGAGCGGATCGTGCTGCCGTGGATCGCGCTGGCGCCGCTGGTCTGGCTGCTGGGCCGGCCGCGCGCGGCGCTCCTCGGCCTCGTCCATGGCACCGTGACCTGGATCGTCGCGATTCCGTGGATCATTCCCACGCTCGTCACCTACGGCGAGATCCCGCGCACGATCGCCATCGTCCTGCTCACGCTCCTCGCCGCTTATCTCGGTGCGTATCACGCAGCGTTCGTCTGGTTGGGTCGCGCGCTGTGGCGGCGCGGCGGCGCCGCTCTCCTCGCGCTGCCGGCGCTCTGGTGCCTGCTCGAGGTGGCCCGGTCCTGGCTGATCTCTGGCTTCCCGTGGAACCTCGCCGGCACCGCGTGGATCGCGATGCCCGGCGCGCTCGACGCCGCCGCGTGGATCGGCGTCTACGGCGTGTCGTTCCTGCTGGTGCTGGCCAACATGGGCATCGCCTACGGGATCGCGCGACGGCAATGGGAGCCCGCGCTCGCCGCCGCGCTCACCGCTCTGCTCGTCCTCGCTGTCGCGGCGCGCTGGGCGGGTCCGCAGCCAGAGCCGGGTCCGGCGGTCGCGGTGCGCATCCTGCAACCGAACACCCCGATCTTGAACTTCGCCGATCGCGTCGAGATCGCGGCCGCGTACCAGAAGATGCTGGGACTGACGCGCGAGGCGTGCGACCAGAAGGGCGCGCTGGTGCTGTGGCCCGAGAGCGCGGGATGGCCCAACGTGCTGGAGCGTGACGCCGCGTTCCGCGCCGAGATCGAGGCGCTGGCGGCGAGGGGCTGCCCCATCCTGCTCAACTCGCCGCGTTTCGACGGTGATCGCGTGTACAACTCCGCGTTCCTGGTCGAGCGCGGCAAGAGCGCCACCTACTACGACAAGCGGCACCTGGTGCCGTTCGGCGAGTACGTCCCGCTCCAGCAGGTGCTGCCCTTCGTCGGAGCGCTCGCCCGCAACGCCGGCAGCTTCGCGGCCAGCGACCGCATCTCCCTGCTGCGTTTCGGTCCGGTCACGCTCGGGCTCGCGATCTGCTTCGAGGTCACCTTCCCGGTCGAGGTGGCCGCGCTCGCGCGCCAAGGCGCCAGCGCGCTCGCGACGCTCACCAACGACGCCTGGTACGGCGATTCGGCGGCGCCCTGGCAGCACCTGCGCGCCGCGCGATTCCGCGCCGCCGAGAACCATCGCACCATGCTGCGCGCGGCGCTCACCGGCATCAGCGCCTGGATCGAGCCCGACGGCAGCATCGCCTCGTCGCTGGGCGTCGGCGCTCAGGGGATCCTGCGCGGCGACCTGGCGCCGCGCCTAGAGCTCACGCCCTACGCGCGCGCGCCGTGGGCGGTGCCGATTGCCTGCGCGGTCTTCGGGGTCGCCGCTCTTGCCTTTGTTATATTGCAGCGGCGCCGTCGCGCTAGCTCTGCGAATGGTGACTACCATTCGCTCCGCTAGCTCGCCGTTGGCGCCGAGGACGGCGCGACCCTCTCCTAGCGGCGGCTCTCAACTCCCATGGAACCCCAGGAACTCGATCGTCTCGCCCATCGTCTCGACGACCTCAGGGGGTTTCTTTGAGGGCGCCAAGGTAGAGGACGAGCTCGCCTCGCTCGACCGCACGATGCAGGACCCCGCGTTCTGGTCGCGGCCCGAAGACAACAAGGCGGTCCTGCAGCGGCGGAGCGCCGCCGAGAAGAAGGTCAAGGTCCTGCGCCGCCTGCGCAAGGACACCGAGGAGCTCGCCACCTGGCGCGAGCTCTACGACGAAGACGCGGCCGCAGTCGAGACCGAGGTGCGCGCGTTCTTCGATCGCCTCGACTCGGAGCTGGCGTCGCTCGAGCTCGAGCTCAAGATGTCGGGTCCGGACGACGAGCGCAGCGCGATCATGGCGCTGCATCCCGGCGCTGGCGGCACCGAATCGCAGGACTGGGCGGAGATGCTGTTGCGCATGTACCTGCGCTGGGCCGAGCGCCACGGCTACGAGGTCGAGCTGCTCGATCGGCTCGACGGCGAAGAGGCCGGCATCAAGAGCGCCACCATCGCGCTGCGCGGCGCCTATGCCTACGGCTACCTGCGCGGCGAGAACGGTGTGCACCGGCTGGTGCGCATCAGCCCGTTCGATGCCGCCAAGCGCCGCCACACCTCGTTCGCGTCGGTGTACGTGTACCCCGAGATCGACGACGACGTCGAGATCGAGATCCTCGACAAGGACCTGCGCGTGGACACCTATCGCTCCTCCGGCGCCGGCGGCCAGCACGTCAACGTCACCGACTCGGCGATCCGCATCACGCACCTG
>DATAFT010000620.1:0-5542 GCA_036257295.1 Thermoanaerobaculia bacterium | reverse complement strand
TGGGGCGATAGCCGTTAGGCCGATAGCCGCAGGCGGTCGACCAACAGCCGCTTAAGACTGCGGGCCGCCCTCGACGGTCAGCACCCAGGGGCGAACGAAGTCGGCGCCGTCGGCGGCGAGGCCGGTGGCAGTGAATTGGCTGGCCCCGCGCGGGGCTCCATGCGGGACCTTGACCCGCACGTCGATGGCTCGAAAGCGAGCCTCGAGCAGGCGCTCGGGGAGGCGGCATCGGAGTCGGCGGTGATCAACGACCTGGCCGTCGCCGCGACGGCGCGTCACCTCGACTATGACGTCCTGATCGGCCCCGACGGCGACGAGCACTTCGGTCGCATACCGGGCCTGCGTTGCCGGGTGATCGGCCGCTGACCACGCGCACTCAGAGGCGGCGGTGCTCGGCGACCGGGATCTGGCCTCGCACTTTCGCCACCCGTTCGAGATCGACCTCGGCAAGCGCGAGCCCCGGCCCGTCGGACGCCGAGCCGATCACCTGACCCCAGGGGTCGATCACGATCGAGTTTCCGTAGCTCTGGCGTAGGCCCCGGTCGTCGTGCTTGCCGCTCTGCGCCGGCGCGATGACGTAGCACTGGGTCTCGATCGCCCGCGCGCGCAGCAGCGGGTACCAATGGTCCTTGCCGGTCATGAGCGTGAAGGCCGACGGCACCGTGATGATCTGCGCGCCCTTCTTCACCAGCGCGGCGTAGAGCTCGGCGAACCGCAGGTCGTAGCAGACGCTCAACCCGAGCGTGCCGAGCTCGGTCGGCGCCGTCACCACCTCGGAGCCCGGCGCGATGGTGGCCGACTCCTTGAACCGCACCTCCTCGGAGACGTCGACGTCGAACAAATGGATCTTGCGGTAGACGGCGACTCGCGCGCCATCGGGCCCGAACAGCACGCTGGTGTTGTTGCAGCGGCCGAGCTTGGCGGGGCCCTCGGCGCCGGCCGCGGCCTGTGCCCGCGCCTGAGAGTTCTCCTCGTTGAACGAACCGAGCAGCACGTACATCGAATGCCGGCGCGCGAGCTCGGCGAAGCGCGAGCACACCGGGCCGTCGAGCGGCTGGGCGCCGCGCACCTTCTGTTCGTGAGGACCGAGGAAGTTGGTGTTCTCGGGCGTGGCGGCGAGCCGCGCGCCGTAGCCCGCGGCGCGTTCGATCAGCGCCGCCGCCGTATCGAGGTTGCTCGCCTCGTTCGACGTGCTCTGGAGTTGGACTGCGGCTACGAGGAAAGACACAGGCGTCCGAATCGCTGCAGGCGCCCATAGTAGCGCAGGCCGCCGTGACGATGGAGCTCGCTGTGTCCGGCGCGCGCCACCTCGTACCACTCCTTGGGAGCGGCCGCCGCCGCGAACAACCGTCGGCCGTGGTCGATCGGAACGGTCGCATCCTCACTGCCGTGGATGAACAGCTTGGGCATGCGCAGCCGCCCCACCTTGTCGATGCTGCGGAACTGATTGCGCGCGATCAGGTGGAGCGGCAGACTCGGATAGATCGTGCGCGCCATGTCGCGGACCTGGGTGAAGCTCGACTGCACCACCAGGCCGGCCACCTCGCGATGGAGCGCGCCGTCGATCGCGACCGCTCCGCCCAGAGAGTGACCGAAGAGGATGATCGACTTCGGGCCTTCGTGCTTGGCGACCAGGTGGTCCCACGCCGCGCGAACGTCTCGATAGACGCCGCCCTCGGTCGGCACGCCCTCGCTGCGTCCGTAGCCGCGGTAGTCGAACGCGAACAGGTGGACGCCGAGGCGGCGCAGACTCTGGAACGCCTCGATGCGGTTGGTGATGTTCCCGTTGTTGCCGTGGCAGTAGAGGATGGTCCCCCACGCGCTCGGATGCGGGATCCACCAGCCGTGCAGACGCGCTCCGTCCTCGGCCTCGAACCACTCGTCCTCCGCGGGCAGTCCGTGCGCTTCGGGGTTCCAGAAACCGAGCGGATAGCGGTCCGGCGCGAACAGATGGGCGGTCTGGAACCGGTTGCGGGCGTAGGCGCTGAGGCCGCCCCCGGCAACCAGTGCGATGGAGGGGATGGCGATCCGGCCGAGGAGAGAGAACCAGTTCTTGCTCGCCGACGACACGGGAGCGACGGCCGGCGCGATCTCGTCGCCCGGCGCGACCGTCGTTTCCGGCGCGTTCGCGGCCATCTCGTCCTCTCGAACGCTCCTCGCGACTACTGGAATTCCCTCGAGGCGTGGGTCGCGGAAGCGCCCCGATCAGTCGACTAGGGGTGGCAAGACTATGCCGGTCAGCGGCTTACAGGCGCTAGCTGGAATCCCCGATAAAGGTCGCGGAGCAATCCGGACCCTCCCAGACCGACACGCTCGACACCTGTGCGCGGGAGGCGCCGCCGACGCTGCGATGTCCGTCCAGCCAGGTGGCGAGCTCACGATGGAACCACTCGGCGAGTCGTTCGGCGGTGGGGCTCGAACGGTCGAAGGGCGGAACGGTGTTGATGTCGCCGTGCCGGAAACGCGCCACCAGCGCTTCGAGGCGGCCCTGGATCTCGACGAAGTCGACGGCGTACCCTTCCGGGCCGAGCTCCGACGAGACGATCCGCGCCTCGACCTGCCAGCTGTGACCGTGTACCGGCTCCGGCGCGCCGCGGTACGCGGTCAAGTGATGCGCGGCTTCGAAGCGGGCGCGGACCAGCAGCTCGTAACGCGGCATGACGGGTCGCAATCTACCGCGAACCGGAAGACTCTCTCGACTCCGGGACACGCTTCCCGCCGTGGCTCTCGCCGCGGCCGTACACCAGCATCCAGGACGCCAGCACCAGCAGTCCGAGGCAGCTCACCAGCCACAGCGTGCCGAGCCGGAAGAGCAGCGTCGCGGCCACGGCGATCGACTTGGTCACGCCGATCCGGCCGAGCAGGATCACCATGGTGGCCTCGAAGCCGCCGAGGCCTCCCGGCAGCATCGACAGAACGCCGAGCAGCGACGACGCCGCGAACGCGAAGAACGCTCCGGCGCGCGGCACCTCGACTCCGAGGGCGTCGAGGATGAGAGCGAGCGCGAGCGCTTCACACGACCAGGCGGCGGTGGCGAGCGCGAGCCCGGCCATCAGGGGAACGGGCGTAAGAAGCTGACGGCTCGAGTCGAGGAGAGACGGCAGCGCGCTCGTCAGTCGCGCGAGCCCCGGAACGCGCGAGAGAACGATCAGCATCGAGCGTCGCAGCCGCGCATTGGCCAGGAACGCGATCGCGAACCCCACGGCGAGCACACCCGCGATCAACAGCCAGGCCGAGCCGCCCTCCACGCCGAGCGCGAGCGGTCCGCCGCCCAGCCCTCCACGAGCGAGGCCGACCATGGCGAGCAACAAGATCGCCAGCAGGTCGGTCACCCGCTCGACCAGCAGACTGGCGGCGGTGCTCGACAGCGGAACGTCGAACCGCCGCTTGAGCAGGAACGACTTCACCACCTCGCCCACCTTGCCGGGGGTCGCCGTGAAGGCGAAGCCGGCGACGAAAGCGAAGATGCTGGGGGCCGCCGGGATGCCCAGACCGAGGATCCGCGTGTAGAGCTGCCAGCGCACCGCGCGCAGCGCAAGGCCGAGCACGACGAGGCCGCCCACCACGGCTGCCGCGCGCAGGGAGAAGCCGCGCACGACTGCGACCACCTGCCCGGGATCGGACCAGGACGCGAGTCCCAGGTAGAGCAGGATCGCGGCCCCGGCGACCAGCGCCACCTGAACGCCCCAGGCCCGCCAGCGCGGAGCCTCCGGCCGGACGCCGCCCGGCGCCAGATGGCTGGCCGCCGGCGCCGCGTCGTCCGTCGCTCGCTCCGAAGGGGTCTTCTTGCCGGGCTTCTTCACTGCGTGCTAGTGTCCCGCGGCAGTTCCCGAACACCTCACCGAGGCGCGCCTGCAAGGAGCAGTCGATGCGCATCTACATCGGCAATCTCCCCTACACGTGCACGGCGGACGAAGTCCGCGAGCTGTTCAGCTCGTACGGCAACGTCGACTCCGTGAACCTCATCACCGACCGCGAGACCGGACGCCCGCGTGGGTTCGGTTTCGTGGAGATGGCGAACGGCGGCGAGTCCGCGATCTCGGCGCTGCACGCCGCCGCGTTCGGCGGACGCACGCTCACGGTGAACGAGGCACGCCCGCGTGATCGCGAGCCTGGGCGCGAGCGCAGATCCTCCTCCTGGTAGCGCCGCTTCCGACGCCACTCGCCCGCTCACGACTGGCAGCGGGGGCAGTAGTACGTGCTGCGACCGAGCTGGCGTAATCGGCGAATGGTGCCTCCACACCGCGGACAAGCGCCGCCGGCGCGATCGTAGACGCGCAGCGCCACCTGGAAGTAGCCGGACTCGCCCATCGCGTCGGCGAAGTCGTTGAGCGTGGTGCCGCCCTGCGCCACCGCGTCGGAGAGCACGTCGCGCACCGCGTCGGCGAGGCGATCCCAACGCTCGCGCGAGATGCGCGCCACCGAGCGCCGGGGATGGATACCCGCCCGATGGAGCGCCTCGGACGCATAGATGTTGCCGACTCCGACCACCACCGCCGCGTCCATCAGCATCCCCTTCACCGAAGTGTTGCGCCGCTCAGCGGCGGCGTGGAGCGTCTCGCCGGAGAAGCCGGGGGCCAACGGCTCGATGCCGAGCCGCGCGAAGTGGCGATCGGTCGCGATCGAAGCGGTCGGCAGCGCGAACAGCGCGCCGAACCGACGCGGATCGCGGAAGCGCAGCTTGCGACCGGACGCCAGCCGGAACGCGGCGTGCTCGTGAGGCTCGCGGCGCGTCTCGCCGGGAGCGAGCGTCAAGCGCCCGCTCATGCCGAGATGGACCGCAAGCGTCGAGCCCCCCTCGACGTGAACCAGCAGGTATTTCGCGCGCCGGCCGACCTCGAGCACGCGGCGGCTGGAGAGCCGGCGGCGCAGCGTCCTGGTGTCGATCGGTTCGCGCAACCGCCGTTCCCACACCTCGATCGACTCGATGGTGTCGCCGACGACGTTCGCCTCGATGGTGCGACGGAGGACCTCGACCTCGGGTAGCTCCGGCATAGGGAACGTGCTGTTTAGCACGTTCCCTATGCTGATGACATTGGCGCCGAGGACGGCGCATCCCTCAAGGGGACGCTCGGCGCTGCGCGGCCTGGAGCTGACTGCCGGCGAGGAACGCGATCAGATCGGTGAGCGCGGCGTCAGGGTCGCCGCTCTCTCCCTTGAGCCGCAGCTCGGTCTCGAGCACGCGCGCCGGTAGACCCTGCAGGATCGGAGCGCCGATCCGGCTCGCCGCGAGATAGGCGCGGTGCAGTCGATAAGGGTGGAGATCGGCCAGCGGCCGGAACTCGCCCACGCCGGCCTGGAGCTTCGGCGCCTGGCGCTCGCGGAAACGATTGTAGTTGCGCTCGCCGGGCGCGATTCCGGCCACTTCGACCATGCCCGCGACCGCGGTGAGCTGACGGCACAGCGACGCGAGCTGACCGAAGAACGCGAGCCGTGCCTGCATCGGATCCTCGGCCGAGTCGACCAGGCGGCGCAGCCGTCCCAGCGCCTCGGCCAGACGACCGGCGCCGATGGCGTCGAGCAGCGCCCACACGTCCTCTTC
>DATAFT010000611.1:0-14372 GCA_036257295.1 Thermoanaerobaculia bacterium | reverse complement strand
GGCTGCACCCGGTGCGACGCCGCGGCGATCGAGGCCAACCTCTCCGACTTGGGACTGCAGCTCGACATCGATGGCGACGATGCGGTCCTGCCTTTGACCCATGGTGTTCCGGCGCTTCGAGTTCGGATTCACCGGAACGACGCTCACTTCGAGCGCGGTCGGCGTCGATTGCACCCGCTGCGATCCCACCACGATCCTTCCCCTACCTGCTGAGCCTCTGACTGCTCCGCGATCCGTGGCAGAATCGCGCGCAAATGAAAGCCAACCTCGCCATCGCCTCGCTCGCCGTCGCCAGCGGCCTCTGGCTCGGCTCCGCGTCACTCGCTGAAAACGGTGCGCCGGCCGGTGAATGGCGCCACTACGGGGCCGACAAGGCGTCGAGCCGTTACTCGGCCCTCGATCAGATCGATCGCACCAACGTGACCAAACTGGTCGAGGTCTGGCGCTGGAGCGCGCCCGACGACGAGATCTACGCCAAGGAGAGCAGGTACCGGCCCGGCGTCTTCAAGCCGACGCCGCTCATGGTCGGAGGCCGGCTCATCCTTCCCACCAGCCTCGGCGTGGTGGCCGCGCTCGATCCGGGGACCGGGAAGACCCTCTGGACCTACGATCCCGAGACCTACAAGGAAGGTCGCCCCGCCAACGCCGGCTGGCAGCACCGCGGCGTCGAGTACTGGACCGACGGCAAGATCGAGCGCATCCTCTACGCCCGCCACGATCGCAAGCTGGTGTCGCTCGATCCGGCGACCGGCAAGCCCGATCCGAAGTTCGGGGTCGATGGTGAGGGGTACACCGACCTCGCGACGCGTCTCGGTCGCGACATCAACACGCGTCAGTACACGCACAACTCGCCGCCGATCGTCTGCGGCGACACCGTGGTGGTCGGCTCGATCGTCTCCGACGGACCCACCGCGCCCGAGATGCCGCCCGGTCACGTGCGCGGCTACGACGTGCGCACCGGCGAGATGAAGTGGATCTTCCACACCATCCCGCAGGAGGGCGAGTACGGTGTCGACACCTGGCAGGACGGGTCGTGGAAGTACACCGGCAACACCAACGTCTGGACCACGATGAGCTGCGACGAGGAGCTCGGCTACGTCTACCTGCCGACTTCGACGCCGACCAACGACTGGTACGGCGGGCACCGCAAGGGCGACAACCTCTTCGCCGAGTCGATCGTGGCGCTCGATGCCGAGACCGGCGAGCGCAAGTGGCACTTCCAGGCCGTGCATCACGGACTGTGGGACTACGACTTCCCGTGCGCGCCCAACCTCGCCGACGTCACGGTGGACGGCAAGCCGCGCAAGATCCTCGCCCAGGTGTCGAAGCAGGGATTCACCTACGTGCTCGATCGTGTGACGGGAGAGCCGATCTGGCCGATCGAGGAGCGTCCGGTGCCGCAGACGACGGTGCCCGGCGAGTGGTCGTCGCCGACGCAGCCGCACCCGACCAAGCCACCGGCGTTCGAGCGCCAGGGGGTCACCGAGGACGACCTCATCGACTTCACGCCCGAGCTGCGGCAGATGGCGCTCGACACCGTGAAGGACTACGTGATGGGGCCGATCTTCACGCCGCCGGTGGTGACTGGCACCGACGGCAAGAAGGGCACGTTGATGCTGCCGAGTGCCGCCGGCGGCGCCAACTGGCGCGGCGCGGCCCTCGATCCCGAGACCGGTTGGCTCTACGTGCCGTCGATGACACTGCTGATGGTCGATGCCCTGACCAAGGGCGACCCCGCGCGCGTGAAGTTCGACTACGTGTACAACTCGGCCGCCGGCGCGTTCCTCAGCGGAAAGGACTATCTGCCGGTGGTCAAGCCACCCTGGGGCCGCATCACGGCGATCGACCTCAACCAGGGCGAGATCGCCTGGATGGTGCCGCATGGAGTGGGCCCCAAGGACCACCCGCTACTCGAGGGGCTCGATCTGCCCGATCGGCTCGGCGCCGCCGCCAACGGAGTGCTCTCGAACGGCGGGCCGCTGCTCACCAAGACGCTGCTGTTCGCGATCCAGGCCGACGAGGCCCCCAAGGACATGATGCGCATGGGGGATCAGGGACAGATCGCGGCATGGGACAAGAAGACCGGTGAGCTGCTCTGGGAGCACGATCTCGCGCCGACGCCCCACGGCAACCCGATGACCTACCTCTACCAGGGACGCCAGTACGTCGTCGTTGCTGCAGGAGGCGGGCTGGCGGGAGCGATCCTGCCCTCCGAGCTGATCGCGTTCGCGTTGCCGCAGTAGAGGCAGGCGCGGCCACCTTGGCTGCCCGAAGCACTGGTCGCCGCCGCGCGGCGCCGATCGCGATCCCAGCGATCCGCGTTCGCGACTGCAATCAAGCCCCGGTGCGCTCCGAGCGCTCCTTCGTCCTCCACTGGATGGTCGCCTTCCGGCGACGACGATCGAACTACGCGCTCGAGCACGCGGCCAACGAGGCGCGCCGGCTCGACAAGCCACTCGTCATCCTCGAGGCGCTGCGCCTCGACTACCCCTGGGCGAGCGATCGCCTGCACCGTTTCGTGATCGACGGCATGGCGGTGAACCGGCGCGACTTCGCGGGCGCGCAAGTCCTCTACCACCCCTGGATCGAGCGTGAGCGCGGCGGCGGCCGGGGGTTGATCGAAACGCTGGCTCGCGACGCCTGCCTGATCGTCACCGACGACTATCCGTGCTTCTTCGTGCCGCGTGCCGTAGCCGTGGCGGCGGGAAGGGTCGATGTGCGGCTCGAGGCGGTCGACGCCAACGGGCTGTTGCCGCTGCGAGCCGCGGACCGCGTCTTCGCGCGCGCGTTCGACTTCCGTCGCTTCCTGCAGCGGGAGCTGCCCGCGCACCTGCTGGAGCCGCCGGCGGCAGACTCGCTCGCGGCGCTCGAGCTACCACGGCTCGAGGCGCTGCCGGCCGAAGTGTCGCGCCGATGGCCGGCCGCGACCGCGGACGACCTCGCGTCGCCGAGTCTGGGCGCGCTGCCGATCGATCATGCGGTCGCCGCCGTCGATGACACCCGCGGCGGCGCGAAGGCGGCTCACGCGGTGCTCGAGCGGTTCGTGGATCGCAGCCTCGACCGCTACGCCGACGGTCGCCTCGATCTCGACGATCCGGTGACCAGCGGCCTCTCGCCCTACCTGCATTTCGGCCATCTCGGAACGCATCAGGTGCTCGCCGCCGTCACCGAGCGCGAGGGCTTCGATCCATCCCGACTGGGAGGTCCGGCGGGGGGCAAGGCTCGCGGGTGGTGGGGCCTGAGCGCCCCCGCCGAAGCGTTCCTCGATCAACTCGTCACCTGGCGCGAGCTCGGCTTCAACTTGAACGCGCGAGTCGACGACTACGATCGCTACGAGTCGCTGCCGGAGTGGGCGCGCCGTACGCTGCGCGAGCACGAGGACGATCCGCGTCCGTACCTCTACTCGCCCGAGCAGCTCGAGGGCGCCGACACCCACGACCCGATCTGGAACGCGGCGCAGCGCGAGCTGCTCGAGACCGGCCGGATCCACAACTACCTGCGCATGCTCTGGGGCAAGAAGATCCTCGAATGGTCGCCCTCGGCGCGCGACGCGCTCGACACGATGATCCGGCTCAACGACAAGTACGCGCTCGATGGACGCGATCCGAATTCGTACTCCGGAATCTGCTGGTGCCTGGGACGCTACGATCGCGCCTGGGGACCCGAGCGTCCGATCTTCGGCAAGGTGCGCTACATGAGCTCCGAGAGCGCCAGGCGCAAGCTGCGGATGACGCGGTACCTCGAGCGATTCGGCGGAGGTGGATGATGGGCTACGACCGGCCTCCCGTCTCGGACTACGTCGGAGTCACCGTCATCCTGACTGCGACGGTCGCCGCCTTGGCGCTCGTCACCGGCGGCGTGGATCCCTCCGCCGCCTCCCCCGGCGCGCTGATCCCACCCATCGTCTCTCTGGTCGCCCTGACCTTCGCCGTGCTGGTGCTGACCGCGGTCGTGCGCAACCTGGCCGTCTTTCGGGGGACCGCTTCGGCGAGGTACTACCGCGACTACGTCTCCGACACACCCAGCGAGAAGCTGGAACGCCCAGCCCGCACGTTCAACAATCTGCTGCAGGTTCCGGTGCTCTTCTACGCCGCATGCGCTTTGATGATCGCGACCGGCAACCTCGACCGCGTTCAGGTGACCCTGGCCTGGCTCTTCGTCGCCCTGCGCTTCGTGCACGCCTTCGTCTACATCGTCTTCAACCGCCTCGCCTACCGGTTCTCGCTCTTTGCCGCCAGCAGCATCGTTCTCGGTGTTCTCTGGGCGCGCTTTGCGATCCAGAGCTGGCCGGGTGTTTGAGGGCAGCGAGAGGCCGCCGTCCGGCGGCACCGCTACGCGGGAGAATCCGACTTCGCCAGATCGGCGACCAGGGCTCGGCTGCCGAGCCAGAACAGGAGTGTCGCGATCACGAGACCGAAGGTCGTGATCGTCATCGACCAGCGGATGGCTTCCACCCCGAAGCGAGGCGCCAACAGATCGTTCATCAGTCCGGTCAGCTGCGGGCCGATGCCCATGCCGATGATGTTGAGGATGAAGAAGAGGATGGCCGAGGCCATGGCGCGCATGCGCAGCTTGACCAGCCGGTGCGAGATCGCGATCACCGGTCCCAGGTACATCGCCCACAGCGCGAGCGCTGGGAAGTAGGCGACCAGGGCGGCGACCTTGGAGGAAGCGTGGAGGAACAGGAGGAGGCAGGGCAGGGTGGCCGCGTTGGTCACGACTCCCAGCCACAGATACCAGCGCACGTCACGGCGGCCCAAGCGGTCGGCCATGAAACCACCGAGAAGAGCTCCCGACGCGCCGCCCAGTCCGGAGACGAGGCCGAGCCAGGTGCCGATGGCGCCGGTCTCCATGCCGTGGACGCGGATCAAGAAGGCGGGGACCCAGGTGGTGAAGCCGTAGCCGGCGATCTCGGTGACACCGGCGGCGAGCGCGAAGTAGACGAAGGATCGGCGGCGCAGGAGATAGCGGAGCACGTCCCCGAGCGCGTCGCTCGAGTCGTCGCGCGGGCCCACCTCGGAATGACCCCGGGTCGGCTCATGGATGGTGAAGCGGACGACGACGGCGAGCAGGATTCCGGGCAGGCCGACCACGAAGAACGCCGCTCGCCAGCTGAAGAACTGGTTGATCCAGCCCCCCGCCACCGCGCCGATCATGATGCCGACGTGGATGCCGGTGTTGTAGATCGAGATCGCCGTCGCACGCTTCTCGACCGGGAAGTAGTCGGACAGGATCGAGTGGGCGGGAGGGCTGCCGGCCGCCTCTCCGACGCCCACTCCCACTCGAGCGAGCGCGAGATGCACGAAGTTCTGCGCGAGCCCGGAGAGCGCCGTCAGCAGGCTCCAGACCGCCAGGCCCATGGCGATGATCGACCGGCGCACTCCGCGATCGGCCCAGCGGGCGATCGGGATGCCGGCGACGGTGTAGAAGGCGGCGAAGGCGAATCCCGTGAGGAACCCCATCGCGGTGTCGGAGATGCCGAGGTCGCGCTTGATCGGCTCGAGCAGGATGGCGAGGATGGTCCGGTCGATGAAGTTGAAGACGTAGACCAGGAACAGCACGCCGAGGACGTAACCTCGGTACCTCGGGGAGAAATCTCGGTCCGGCGCAACCGCGGACGTTGCAGCGGCCGCCTTTTCCCGAGGGCTTCGGCCAGCCGCGAGTTCGGGTACAGTCCCGCTCATCCAGTCGAAGGGAGCACTACCTATGTCTAGACCGAAGGCTCGTTGGTGGACGCTGTGTCTGCTCAGCTTACTGCTGTCGGGGATTGCTGCCGCAGCGACCACCGCTCCGGTGCGTCTCGACTCCGGCCTGCTCGAAGGCGATCTCCTCGACGCGGCTTCCGGCCTTCGGGTGTTCCGGGGCATCCCCTACGCCGCGCCGCCGGTCGGCGATCTGCGCTGGCGCCCGCCGCAGCGAGTCGCGGCCTGGGAGGGGGTGCGGGCGGCGAAAGAGTTCGGCGCCATCTGTCCGCAGCCGCCGATGCTCGCGGCGATGACGGGAGAGACTCTTCCTCCCAGCAACGAGGACTGCCTCTACCTCAACGTCTGGACCGCGGCCAGGGCCGATGCCGCACTTCCAGTCATGGTGTGGATCCACGGCGGCGGGCTCAGCCTGGGCTGGAGTCAGCAAGCGGTCTACGACGGGGCCGCGTTCGCCGGGCGCGGCGTGGTCCTGGTCAGCATCAACTACCGCCTCGGCCCGCTCGGGTTCCTGTCGCTGCCGGAGCTCTCTCGTGAGTCGGAGCACCGATCGTCGGGCAACTACGGCTTTCTCGACCAGGTGGCGGCGCTCGAGTGGGTGCAGCGCAACGTCGCCGCGTTCGGCGGCGACCCGAACAACGTCACGATCTTCGGCGAGTCCGCGGGTGGCACCAGCGTCCACGCTCTGCTCACGTCCCCTCGCGCCGCAGGGCTCTACCACCGGGCGATCGCGGAGAGCCCCTGGATCACCGAGAGCAACATCGCTCCACTGCGTCAAGCCTCTCCGTTCGGACCGAGCGCCGAGGATCAGGGGGCGACCTGGGCCTCCCGACTGGTCGCCGCCGGCGGCGACAGCAGCCTCGCTGCACTGCGGCGCATCCCGGCCGCCGAGATCATCGCCAAGTCGAATCTGGGCTTCCAGCCCCTGATCGCGATCGACGGCTGGTTCATGCCAGAGAACGGCGAGAGGACGTTCGCCGCGGGAAAAGGAACCAAAGTGCCGCTGATCGCCGGCAGTAACACCGACGAAGGCACGATGTTCCAGTCGGGGTTGGGCTACGGCACCGTGAGCGCCTACCGCGACGGCTTGAGCAAGATCTACGGCGACCAGGCGCAGGCCGTGCTTGCTCTCTACCCCGCTTCGTCGGACCAGGAGCTCTCGACCACTCTCAACCGCTACCTGACCGACACTTGGTTCCTCCGCGCGACCCGCGGCATGCTGCTCGGCGCCGCGCGCGCCGGCGCGCCGACCTATCAGTACCACTTCACGCTCCGCAGTCGCGCCGTGCCGGCCTGGGGCGCTCATCACGCCGCTGAGCTCGGCTTCGTCTTCAACAACCCGGCCGGATTCGGCGGCGCTACCCCGGTGCCCGAGTGGAACGAGGCTGAGAGGCGTCTCGCCGACGCCATGATCGGCTACTGGGTGCAGTTCGCGACGACCGGCGACCCCAACCGCGACGGCCTGCCGGTGTGGCCGAAATTCGACGCCGGGACGGAGTCGTACCTGGAGCTGGGCGAGACGATCAGAGCCGCCGATCGCCTGTGTGCGGGCCGCTGCGAACAGCTCGATCGCATTCTCGGCGCCGTACAGGCGAAGGAGCCGCAGACCGGCGGGCGGTGATGGGCGCCGCCGCGATCGACCCACGATGAGCCAGCTGTCGCGACGCTTCTTCCTCGCCGCCGCGGCGGCCGGCGTGCCGGGGGTATCGTCCGCAGCGGTACGTCGCGACCACGCTGGCGCCTGCGTGGCCGAGCCGTCGGGTGCCGCGGACGCCATCGTCACCGGCGCCCGAGTGCTCACCATGGACCCCGCGCTGCCACGAGCCGAGGCGCTGGCGTGGCGGAGCGAGCGCATCCTCGCGGTCGGCACCGCCGACTACGTCGAGCAGTTCCGCGGCGAGGGCACCACCGTCATCGACGCGCGTGGGCAGGCACTGCTGCCCGGCTTCATCGACGCTCACAGCCACCCGCTACTACAGAGCGCCTCGACCGGCGTCGACACCGGGCTCGACTCGATCGCGGCGGTGAAGGAAGCGCTCGCGCGCAAGGCCGCCCTCACGCCGCCGGGACACTGGGTGGTGGGGATCATGTACGACGACACCAAGTTCCGCGAGGGCCGCGCCGTCACGCGCAGGGACCTCGACGAGGCGGCGCCGCAGCACCCGGTGATGGTGCGCCATCGCGGCGGTCATACGGCGGTGGTCAACTCGAAGGCCTTCGAGCTGGCGCGAATCGGAGCCTCCACCCCGGACCCGGTGGGCGGCAAGTACTTCCGCGACAACGGCGAGTTGACCGGCAAGGTGGCCGAGCTCGCGGTTGGCACCTTCGAGCAGGTCGGCGCCTGGCCGGTCGAGGATCGCGCCACGCGCGCCCGCTCGGCGGCCTTGATGTCGCAGCGCATGGCGGCGGCGGGGCTAACCTCCACGACCGATGCCTTCGGCGAGCGCGACAGCCTGATCGCGTACCAGGACGCGCGCGACGCGGGCGATCTCCGCTTCCGCGTCTCGTTCATGCCGGGTGGCAACAGTGAGGTCTACGCCGGCTTGAAGAGCGCCGGGCTGCGCTCGGGCTTCGGCGACGACGTGATCCGCATCGGCGCGGTGAAGTACGCCGCCGACGGGTCGGCCTCGGAGCGCACCATGCGCATGAGCACGCCCTACGCCGGGCGCCCCGACGACTACGGCATCCTGACCATGGACCAGGCTCAGATCGATGCGGCGGTCGACGACGCGCTGGCGAACGGCTTTCGCATCGGCATCCACGCCAACGGCGACGTGACGATCGGGATGGTGCTCGACGCCTACGAACGCGCGCTGAGCGGCTGGACCGGGCCCAACCCCCGGCTACGCATCGAGCATTGCTCGCTGGTCGGCTCCGGGCTGATCGCGCGCATCAAGGCGCTCGGCGTGATCCCGACGCCGTTTTACACCTACGCCTACTACCACGGCGAGAAGTGGTCCGAGTACGGCGAGGAGAAGATGAACCACATGTTCGCGCACCGCTCCTTCCTGGATGCCGGTGTGATGGTGGCGCCCGCCTCCGACTTCACGCCAGGCCCCTTCGAGCCCATGATGGCGCTGCAGAGCATGGTGACGCGGCAGGACCGCGCGGGACGGGTCTGGGGTCCGTCGCAGCGCATCACGCTCGACGAAGCTCTGCGCGTATGCACCGTGCACGGCGCCTACGCCTCCTTCGAGGAGGGCATCAAGGGGACGCTCACGCCCGGCAAGCTCGCCGACTGCGTGCTGCTCGAGAAGGACCCGCACGACGTGGACCCCGAGCAGTTGGTCGGCCTCCAGGTGCAGCGCACCGTGCTCGGCGGCCGAACCGTGCACCAGGCCTGATCGGATCACGGCGCCAGCCGCATCACCCGATGAGCCTTCCCGACGAGCAGGCCTCGCCCACCGAGCGACCGCCGGTAGCGCGTCGGGCGCAGCGGACTTTGCGTGCCTGGCAAGTGTGGGCGATCACGTTCGCCATCGCGGCGCCGCTGCTCGCGGCATTCTTCACGCGCAATCCCCAGCTCTACGACAACGACGCCTACTACCACCTCGCGGTGGCGCGGACCTACTTCCGAGAGGGTCTGATCGACGACCTGCGCTGGACCCGCTTCAGCGCGATGGCGGACGGCTTCGGCGATAAGGAGCTCCTCTTTCACCTCCTGCTCGCTCCGTTCGCCGGTCTCGCGCGCGACCCGGTGCGAGGCGGACAGATCGCGCTCACTCTCCTTCTCGCAGCGTTGTTCGCCGCGCTGTCGGTCGCGGCGCGGCGGACGCTCGGCGGCTGGGCCATCCTGCTGCCGTGGGCGATCGCATTCTCCTCGACGGAGCTGGCCTGGCGCTGGGTGAGACTGCGGCCGGAGCTTCTCTCGCTCCTGCTCCTGGTGTGCGCGCTGGAAGCGATCGCACGCAGGCGATACCGGCTGCTCGGAGCGATCGCCGCGCTCTACGCGCTCTCCTACACCGCGTTTCACGCTTTCGTCGGGCTGTGCGGGCTGATCTTTCTCTTCGGCGGCTGGGCGCGGCGGCGCTGGGAGTGGCCGCTTCCGCTCTACGCGGCGGCCGGGACCGCCGTCGGGCTGCTGGTCCATCCCCACTTCCCGAAGAACCTCGAGATCTGGGTACTGCAGACCTTCGAGTACTTCCGCTATCGCGCCGTGCTCGACGTGGGCACCGAGATCACGCCGAACTACACCGACGTCACGTTGATGGTGAATCTGGGCTGGGCACTCGGATTGTGCGTGCTATGGCTGTCGAGCCGCCCGGACCCGACCGCGGAGACTCGGCCGAGTGACGCCGATCTGGACCGGAGGCTCGCCGATGCCTACGGCGTCGCCGCGGCGGTCTTCTCGGTGCTGTATCTCCTGATGTCGCGCTTCTCGCTCTACGCGCTGCCGTTCGCGACCTTGTGGGTGCTCGACTCGATCCGCGCTCGCGGACGCTCGATCGGCGGTCGAACGCGCCTGCCGTGGAGTCGGAGGGCGGTTCCGCTCGCGCTGGGGGCGGCGTTCTGCCTCGCCGTGAGCGCACCCGAAGCGCTGCGCCAATGGAAGAACTACGACCTGCGGACGCAGGCGGGACCGGGACGGGTTCGCCTGCGCGATCGCGAGGCGTTCAGCGCGGCGCTGCCGCCAGGAGCGCTGGTCGCCGCGCCCTGGCAGCAGACCTCGATCTACATGCTGTGGGCGCCGCAGGCGCTCTACTTGAACGTGCTCGATCCGGTGTTCCTGGCCGCGAGCGATCCGGCGCGCCATGCGGCTCAGGCGAGCGTCTTCTCGGGCGAGGAGCCCGACGTCCCGCTCGCGGTCGCGGTGGCGCTCGACAGCCAGTTCCTCGCCTACTCCCCCTACGCCGGCCTCGATCTGCTCACCGCGCGACTCGAGCACGACCCTCGCGTCGCGATCCGGCACCGGCTGCACGGGTTCAACTTGTTGTGGACGATGTTGCCGGACCGCAACGACGCGTTCATCCTCGACTGGTTCGAGCTGCCGTCGCAGCAGGGCGAAGCTCCGCCCACGGCAGCGAAGCTCGACGCGGCTACTCTGCGCCGTTACCCTCGCTGGCCGGTCGGGCGCGGCACGCGAGTCGAGGCCTACGTCGACACCCGTCGGCTCGACGATCGGCGTGGCTGCGTCACGCTGGCGCACCCGATCGCCGAGAGTGAGCCTCGACGGATGGAGGCCGAGCTGGCGCCGTGGGGACCTTCTACGGTGGGGCTCGACGGCAACGAGGTCGCCGGCATTGGCGGCGAGCCCAAGGCCGTGCTCGGTCGTGGCGTGACGTTCGTGCTCGAGCTCGCCGCCGGCGACCACCTGCTCACCGTGCGCACGTGCCCTGGCAAGGACGAGAAGGGGCCGCGCGGGTTCTACCTGCGACGCGTGGACTGACTGCACCGAGATGCCAACGTTAGGGGCGAGAGTCGGTCGACGGTCCGTGGCGCAGCGGGCCGACGTCGCTTGCGGTCTCGCGACTCGTCGGCTAACGTCCGTTTTTCGTGAGTGCTCGCTACCGCCACACCTTGCGCGTCCGCTACAGCGAGGTCGATCAACAGGGCGTCGTCTTCAACGCGCACTACCTGGCCTACATGGACGACGCGCTCGAGAACTGGATCGCCACCATGGGCGATCTGCGGCACGCGCACGGTTGGGACATGATGCTCAAGAAGGTCTCGGTCGAGTGGCAGGGGTCGGTGGGAAGCGGCGACCTGCTCGACATCGATCTCGCGATCGTGCGCTGGGGGCGCACTTCGTGGACCATGGGCTACCTCGGCACCTGCAGAGGCGAGCCGGTGTTCACCGGCGAGGTGGTCTACGTCAGCGTTCGTCTCGGCGATCAGCAGGCGATGGAGACGCCGGACGCGATTCGCGCCGCGCTCGGTGACGCGGTCGATCTCTTCGCCGCCGGCGCGGCAGCGCCCCACCGCCCGCCCCCGGATGGGCCAGTTCCATGACTCGGACGCGGACCAGGATCCTCCCTCGCGGCTTTTACCGACGCGACTCGCGCGAGGTCGCCCCCGATCTCCTCAACAAGGTAGTGATCTGCCGCGGCGCGAGCGGCCGCATCGTCGAGGTCGAGGCGTACGTCGGAGCGATCGACCCGGCGAGCCACGCCTATCGCGGCCGCACCGAGCGCAACGCCACCATGTTCGGACCGGCGGGGCGCCTCTATGTCTACTTCACCTACGGCATGCACTGGTGCGCCAACGCGGTGTGCGAGGACGCGGGCACCGGGAGCGCGGTCCTGCTGCGCGCGCTGGCGCCGCTTGACGGCGTCGAGGCGATGATGACGCGGCGCGGTCCACGCTCGCAGCGCGAGCTGTGCTCGGGACCGGCCCGCTTGTGCCAGGCGCTCGCGATCGACGGCGACGACGACGGAGCGGATCTGGTGGTGGGCGATCGCGGCATCCAGATCGTGGACGACGGCGTGGCTCCTCCGAGCCTCGCCGGCTGCAGCCGCCGGATCGGGCTCACGAAAGGCGTCGAGCACCCCTGGCGCTGGTTCGTGCCCGACGACCCCAACGTCAGCCGTCGCGCCGGACCCAGGGTCAGCCTCTAGCACTCAACTGACTGAGGTTGGCGCACTTGCGAACGCGCGTTTCGCTTGCATTGGTCGTTTGATATAACGCTTCGTACGTGCGCCGCGGGCGTCACGATTTCTCATCTCTTCGGTCGGGGTAGGACATGACGACGGTCCATTCGATTCCGGGCGACGCCGTCGCCTGGCGCGAGGTAGACGGTGAGTTCGTCCTCATCAGCGTCGAGACCACTCACTATTACTCGCTCAATTCGAGCGGAAGCGACGTCTGGCGCATCCTGCTCGAGGGGCCGCAGACGATCGATTCGATCGCCGGAGCGCTCGCGGTCCGCCACGGGCTCGACCGCCTCGAGGTCGGCGCCCAGGTAGAGGCGCTGCTCGAGAACCTCTGCGCTGAGGGGCTGCTGCGCGTCGAGGAAGGAAGCGCTCCGTCGGTCGCCGTCACGGCGCCGATCGACGGCAACGGTGGGTACGAGCCGCCGAGCCTCCTCAAGTACGAGGCGCTCGAGCGCTTGATCCTGAGCGGCGAATAGTCACCGGGGCGAGCGGCGATGGACTCCGCCGTAGCTCGCAGAATCGCCCGGGAGCTGGCGCTCGTCCAGTCTCAGAAGATCGGCCCGCACGTCTTCCACGGCGCCACCATGCTCCCCTTCCTCGTCGACGGCGACGAGGTCTCGATCGAGCCGGTGACGTTCGACCAGATCCGGCCCGGCGACGTAGTCACCTACCGCGATCAGCAGTACTTTCCCACGCGGCGCGTCATCCGCATCGACCGCCGCTCGCGGTCGCTGATCCTCAAGGGCGACGCCATTCCGCATCTCACGTTCTTCGTGCTCGAAGAGGATGTGCTCGGTCGCGCGACCTCGATCGTGCGCGGCGAGCGGCGATCGAGCGCGAGCGATGCCGAGTGGCGCGAAACAGCGGAGGCCATCGTCGCGCGCGAGCGGCGCCGCGCGCGGACCGCCTGGCTCCCGGACTGGCTCGGCCTGGGACCCGACGCCGGCGACCACGGCGTCCCCGCGCCGGAGCCCGGTGCGACGGAAAGCGCCATCGGCGATCCGTGGTGGCGCACCGGCCGCGCCGCCGTCGACCTCGACGCGCTGCAGGTCGTCCGCGCTCTCCTCGCCGGAGCTCCCGATCGCGCGGCGTGGACGCTGTCGCGCATGAAGGCGCGGCGGTTCCTCGACTTCGCGCGCGAGAACGGCATCGCCGGAGACCTCGTGGTCCTGGCACAGGACGCGGGCGGCGGCGTCTCCGCGGTCTTCGACCCCATCATTGCGGAGCTCATCGAGTCGGCGCGCAGGCAGCGCCAAGTCAATCGCAGAGTGCTGGCCCATCTCGACGAGGTGGCCGAGATCTTCGAGCGGCGCGGCATCGAGTCCATCCTCCTCAAGGGGCCTCACCTCTCGCTCGGCTACTACGGCAGCCTCGACCAGCGACGAATGGGCGACCTCGATCTCCTGGTGCGGCGCCGTGACCTGCGAGCGGCGAGCGCGGCTTTGGTGGAAGGCGGCTACGCCTCGAGGACCGGTGCCCCGCTCGGCATGGCGGCGACGCTTCGCTTCGTGCACCATCTCGAGCACGAGAAGGACGGCGTTCCGGTCGATCTCCATCACCAGATCCGCGTCCACCCGACCTTCCGGTTGGACGAGGAGGAGATGTGGCGGACCGCCGGACGCCTCGATCTCGGCTCGCGCACGGTCCGCGTGCTCTCCGACCACTACGTGTTGGTGACGCTGATCCTTTCGATCCACAACGACGTGGGCCTCGGCACCGCCGACCTCCATCCATTCTTCGATCTCGATCGCGTGCTGGCGCGGGTCGGCGACGGCATCGACTGGAAGGAGTTCTTCGCCGCCCGCCGACGCGAGCGTGCCGAGACCATCGCGGCGAATGTGCTCGCGCTGCACACGCTGCTGATGGGAGGCGCCCGCCGCCACTCCGCGTTGTCAGCCGAGATCGAGTCGAGAGCCGAGAGCCTGGTTCTCGAACCGCGTCGCCGCGCCTACGTCGAGCTGATCCAGGGAGCGTCGCTCGCCGCCAAGAAGCGATGGGCGTTCGAGCAGCTCGAGACCAGCCTGTCGGCGGCCACCCTGTGGTGGCTGCTCGGCCTGCCGGTTCACGCGCTGGTCTACCG
>DATAFT010000601.1:0-2127 GCA_036257295.1 Thermoanaerobaculia bacterium | reverse complement strand
TGCCCGCCGACGATCATTCCGGCGGCGCGCGCGCGGCCGGCGTCGCCGCCTACCTCGATCGCACGCTCGCGGAGAAGGACGCGAAGATCGAGGACTACGCCAAGGAACGCAAGCAGTGGAGAGACGGCCTCGCCCGCGTCGACGCGCTCGCGCGGGAGATGCACGGCAGAGCCTTCCTCGACACCACTCCGCAGCAGCGCACGGCCGTCGTCGAGAAGATGGCCGCCAACGAAGACGATCCGAAGTCGCTGGAAGAGCGCTTCTTCGGCGAGCTCAAGTCCGCCACTACCCGCGCCTACTACTCGTCGCGCGTCGGCATGATCGACGACATCGAGTACAAGGGCAACCGCGTCATCCGCGAGTTCGCCGGCACCGACGTCTCGAAGGCCTGAGCTCAGCCGGCGAGGTACCGGGCCAGGTGTGCGGCGAGATCGCGCGCGTCGTGCTCGGCGCCGTGAATGAAGCTCGACTTGCGCCGCCGCAGGAACGGTAGCCCCAGGGCATAGAGGCCAGGCGAGTCCACCACGCCGCCGTCATGCCGTAGGTAACCCTTGCGATCGAGCACCGGCACCTCTAACCAGCTGTAGTCGGGGCGAAAGCCGGTGGCCCACAGGATGGAGCGGATCTCGCCGCTGCCGAGATCGAGCTCGAGCCGCGGCGCATCGGGCACGCGGGTCGGCTCGAAACGCTCCGGCGGAAGCGCGCTCGCGCCGTTGCCGTTCGCCAGCACCCACTCGTCGAAGGTGTCGAGCAGGCGATTCATCTTGAGATCGGCGAGCGCGCACTGGTTCCGCAGGCCGCCGGAGAAGAGCGCCTTGCCGTCGCGGATGCTCGAGAGCCGGCCGAGGAGCTTCACCCCGATCGCGGTGAGGGCATTGAGGTCGAGCGTCACTCGTTCGGGCGTGCCGACGAGCTGCGGCGAAGGAACGCCGCGCGCGCGCACGAGATCGTCGACCTCGGTGTAGCTCTGGTCGGCGACGCCCGCCCGATCCATCCACCAGAAGACGTCCTTGCCGCGATAGAGCCGCGGCATGCGGACGTGCTCGCCCACCGAAAGCACCACGGGCCGACCGGAGGCGTGGATCTCGGCCGCGAGCTGCACACCGGTCGCCGAGGCGCCGACCACCATGACGCCGCCTTCGGGCAGGCGATCGGGATTGCCGTAGTCGAGTGGCGTGAAGCAGGGGACCGACGGCGGCACGTTGACGCTCGCCGCGGGAACGGTAGGCAGGTTGCACGCCCCGCTGGCCAGCACCAGCGTCCTGCAGTGCCAATCACCTTGGTCGGTCGCGACGTGGTAACCGTCGTCGATCCGGCTCACCTTGGTGACGCGGGTCTCGGTGCGCACCGGGGCGTCGATCGCGCGAGCGTAGCTCGACACGAAGTCGACCACGTCCGCCATCTTCATGAAGCCGTCGGGGTCGGCGCCCTGATACTGGCGGCCGGGGAGCTTGGTCTGCCAGTTGGGCGTCAGCAGCCGAAGCGAATCCCACCGCTCGCGGCGCCAGGAGTTGGCGACCTCGCCGCGCTCGAGCACGACGTGGTCGATCGAGCGCTCGGTGAGACACCTGCTCATCGCGAGCCCGGCGTGGCCGGCCCCGATGATGACGCTCGCTATGCGGGTCATCGCTCTGCTCGCGGCGGCGGTGCGCGGTGCAGCGCCGCCCGCGCGTGGTCGGCTACTTGACCTTGACCTTGACGTTGGTCGGGTTGGTGATGATGTCGAACACCGCCGAGCGCTTCTGCGACTGCGCCACCAGGGCCTCGATGTCCTTGCGCGGAGCGTCGGCGTCGATGTCGAAGGTCACGGTGATGTCGTCGTAGCCGTTGCGCACGTCCTTGTCGACGCCGAGGATGCCCTGGATGTCCATCGAGCCTTCGAGCTTCGCTTCGACCGACCGAAGCTGGATGTTGCGGTTCTGCGCCACCGCGGCGACGCCGGCGGTGAGGCAGCTCGCGAGGCCGACCAACACCATCTCGACCGGGGTGGCGCCCTTGTCCTCGGAGGCGAAGACCTCGGGGTGATCGGCGTCGAACTTGAACTCGGTGCGGTGCTTCTGCTCCTGGCCGAGGCCGTAGAAGCCCTGCACGGACGACTGGCTGTGGGTGCCGTTTATCCACTTGCAG
>DATAFT010000595.1:0-3279 GCA_036257295.1 Thermoanaerobaculia bacterium | reverse complement strand
CAGCCTGAGCCGCGGCGGGCTTCTTCGCGTTCTTGCGGAACGAAGCTCCCGGCGGCGGTCGATCCGCGATCACACCGCCCTCGGCGAGCGCGGCGAGCTCGCGCTCCGACAATCCGAGCTCACCGCCCAGCACCTCGGCGTTGTGCTGCCCGAGGCACGGCGCCGCGCGCCGGAAGGTCGCGGGCGTCTCGGACAACCTGATCGCGAGGCCCGGTTGCCGGATCGGTCCGACCTCGGCGTGTTTGAGCTCGACCCAGAACCCGTCGTGGCGGAGCTGAGGATCGTCGACGACTCGCGCCGCATCCGCCACCGTCGCCGCGATCACGCCGCGATCCTGTAGACGTCGCATCAACGCGTCGGCCTCGTGCCGCGTCGTGAACGCCTCGAGCGCGCGATCGATCTCGTCGTGGCGGCGCTGGCGCTCGGCGAATGACAGCCGCGCCAACTCCTGGTCGAGCCCCGCCTCCTCGCACAACGCACGCCACTCGTCGTCGCTGGTGACGCCGATCGCGATCCAACGATCCTCGCCGGCGCACTGATAGCAGCCCTGCGGCGCGCGATCGGCATGGCGGCTGCCGCGGCGCGGCGCGACAACCCCTCGTCCCTGTGCACCGAGCAGCTCTTCGCCGTAGAAGCAGACCATCGCCTCGAGCATCGGCACCTCGACCGTGGCGCCGCTTCCTGAGGGATCCGCATCGCGGTCGAGCAGCGCGGCGACGGTCGCGGCGGCCGAGTGGATCGCCGTCACCGGATCGGGCCACGCCACTCCGGAGCGGGTCGGTCCACCGTCGGCGTAGGCCATGTCGTAGGTGAGGCCGCTCATCGCCTCGATCAACGGTCCGAACGCCAGCCAGTCGCGATAGGGGCCGCTCGATCCGAAGCCCGGCATGCTGACGCAGACGAGACGCGGGTTGAGGAGGCGGTGGAGACTCTCGGGATCGAGACCGAGCTTGCCCATGACGCGTGGCGAGAAGTTGTCTATCACCACGTCGGCGGTCTCGGCCAGGCGTAAGAAGAGCTCGCGCCCGCGCGGCGAGTCGAGCTCGAGCGTGACGCTTCGCTTGTTGCGGTTGAGCTTGTTGAACGAGATCTCGCGATTCCACGGGCGATCGCCCACCACGTCGCCCGGGTAGAGGTGCGTCATCGGCCCCGCCGCGGCGGGGACCTCGCCCGATCCGCGCGCCCAGGCCGCTTCGATCTTGAGCACGTCGGCGCCGAGGTCGCCCAGGATCCGCGTGGCGAGGGGGCCGGCCCACACCCGCGTCAGGTCGAGGATGCGAACGCCGTCGAGGGGACCGGCGACGAGTCGCGCGTGCGTCGCGGTCGCGCCACTCTCGGATTTGAACGATTGTTCAAATTCACGGTCGCTTTCGCGCGGCGACCAGTCGAGCCCGCGCCGATTCGCCTCGCCCAGCTCGGGCGGCGGCGCCAGGCGCGGCTCGCGTCCTTCGATCAGGAACGGACCGCGCGGATACCGGAGCACGCGATCGCCGACGCGCACGTCGCGCAGGAACCCACGAGCGGCAATGTGGGGATCGTCGAGCAGATCGAGCGACGACAGCACCGGCCCGATCGGCGCGCGCGCGCGCAGACCGATCGCCACCACTTCCTCGACGGTGTGCTGCGCCAGCCAAGGAGCGATCGCGGCGTCGAACGCACCCTTGTTCTGGCCGCGAGCGAAGTCGTCGGCGAAGCGAGGGTCATTCGCGATGTGGTCGAGCCCGGCCTCCTCGAGAAACGGCAGCAGCATGTCGATGATCGGCATCGCCAGGCACACCCAACCGTCCTTGCACGGATAGGCGCCGACCGGGTGGTAGTGGCCGGTCTGCCGATTGCCGTCGCGCCCGAGCTTGTAGCGGGCGTGCATCCACATCATGGTGGTGAACTGATGGAGACTGGCGAGGCCGTCGAGATGGGTCACCTCGACGGTCTGGCCGCGGCCGGTGCGCCCGCGCGCGTAGAGCGCCGCCGCCGCGCCGATGAACGCCTGCACGCCGGCCTGATACGACGCCTGGTGGCCCGGACGTTGAAGCGGCTCGCGCCGGCGATCGCCGTTGAGGAACAGGTGGCCGCCGAGCGCCTCGTCGGTAAACGGCACAGACTTCCACGTGCGATACGGACCCGAGCGGCCGAACGGCGAGATCCAGGCTCGCACCAGGCGCGCTGCCTCGATCGAGGAAGAGATCGGCTCGAACGGGCCCGGCGATGCGCTCTCGATCACGACGTCCGCTGCCGCGGCCAACCGCTCGAGCTCACGACGCCCGGCCGCGCTGTCGAGGTCGAGCACCAGCGATCGCTTGCTGGTGTTTAGGTAGGCGAACAGTGCGCCGTTCTCGACGCCGTCGGCCGGCTCGCGCTGCCGCAACGGATCGCCCTCGGGCGGCTCGATCTTCACCACCTCCGCGCCCAGCTCGGCGAACAACTTGGCGGCGTAGGCGCCGGAAGGAGCGCCGCCGATCTCGATCACGCGGCAGTCGTCGAGTCGGGTCGTGGTCATGGGGCGGCAAGCCTCGCAGCGCCGATTGGACGCGTCAAGGGTGCGCGCGAGGCGTGGCGCCAGACGGTGACCGCCAGGAACTCGAGTCCGAGCAGGACACTCGCGAGCAGCAGGTGGACCGGCTGCAGCGCCGGTGGGAAACCCAGGTAGTAGAGCCCGGCCCCGGCCGCGATCTCGACGGCCGTGACTGCGACGATCCACCACGCCACGCGACGCAGGAGTGGAGCGCCCGCCGCCTCGCGCGTCAGCCGTCGCGCCAGCCACAGGTTGACCACCAGGACCGCGAGCGAGAACGAACGGTGCACCAGCACCAGCGACCCGAGCTGGGCCGCCCAGTCGGCGCGATCGGTCACCTCGCCGGCGTTCACGACATGGTCGATCTCCTCGCGCACTTGCGTCCCCATCACCAGCTGCAGGAGCGACAATGCGAGCGCGGCGGCGAACAGCCACGCCGTGGCCCGCGTCGCCACGACGTCGAGCGCGGCCAGATCGTGGCGCGCCTCGCGTTCGAGCGCGAGCAGCAGCGCCGCCACCACCGCGAGCGCGGCCAGCATGTGGGCGGTGACGATCCAGGGCTCGAGGTTGGTCGACACCACCACCGATCCCAGCCAACCGTTGAATCCGACCAGCCCCAGCGCCGCGGCGCACCACCAGACCAGCGCCGGATCTTCGCGGCGGAACCGCAGAGAGAGCAGCAGCGTCGCCAGGATCAGGAACCCGATGACGACGCCGATCATGCGGTTGCCGTACTCGGTCCACGTCCTCCACACGTTGAAGCGCGC
>DATAFT010000578.1:0-2926 GCA_036257295.1 Thermoanaerobaculia bacterium | reverse complement strand
GCTCGACCTCGCGCCCGGGGGTGCGATCGCCGGCCAGCGCCTGCTCGTTCCAGGCGTAGACGCCGATCAGGACGAAGCCGAGATGGCTGACGCTGGTGTACGCGACCAGCCGCTTGAAGTCGGTCTGCCCGTAGGCGACCCAGCCGCCGTAGAGGATGCCGATTGCGCCCAGCGCCATCGCGATCGGCGCGAACGCCGCAGAAGCCGCCGGGAAGAGCGGGACCGCGAAGCGGATCAGGCCGTAGCCGCCGGTCTTGAGCAGGAGGCCGGCGAGCAGGATCGAGCCCGCGGTCGGCGCCTGCGTGTGCGCGTCGGGCAGCCAGGTGTGAAGCGGCACCGCCGGCAGCTTGACCGCGAACGCGACGAAGAAGCCGAGCATGAGCCAGGTCGCGAGGCCGGGGTCGATCGGCGCCGCCAACAGGTCGGCGTAGTCGAAGCTCCAAGCGCCGCGCGCGTTCTTCGCGGCGATGGTGACGCCGAGGATCGAGAGCAGCATCAGGAGCCCGCTCGCCTGGGTGAACAGGAAGAACTTGAGCGCGGCGAAGATGCGGTTCTCGTGCCCCCAGATCCCGATCAGGAACGTCATCGGGATCAGCATCAGCTCCCAGAAGAAATAGAACAGGAAGAGATCGAGCGAGAGGAACACGCCGGTCACGCCGGCGAGCGTCCACATCAGGCAGAAGTGGAAGAACCCGGTGCGGTCGGAGATCTCGGTCCACGACGCGCCCACCGCGACGATGCCGAGGAACGCCGTGAGCGTGAGCAGGAGCAGGCTCATGCCGTCCACCGCGAGATGGACGGTGATGCCGAACGCGGGGATCCACGGCCAGATGCCTTCGGCGATCCACGACTGCTCGGCGGCGGCGCCGGCGCCCGCTCCCGACACGCCGACCTGCGCCAGCACGCCGGCGTGATCGCCGGCGGCGGCCGCGCTCCAGAGCTGGGCGAGGAGCACCAGCTCGAAACCGAGCGCGACCAGACAGGCGACGCGACACGCGATCCGGTGCTTGCCGAGCGCCCAGGCGGCAATGCCGCCGACCAGGTGCATGACGATGAGCGACAGCAGGATCATGAGTAGAGCACCAGGGCGAGCACCACGATCGCGCCGGCTGCGATCGCCGCCGCGTACCAACGCAGGCGTCCGGTCTGGCTGCGGCGCACGACGGCGTTGCCGGCGCGCGCCACGGCGGCGATCGCGCGCGGTAGGAGGTCGACGACGTCGCCGCGATTGAGGTGCGCGATGGCGACGAACGGCCGCGCGAAGAGAGCGTCGTAGAGGCGATCGAAGTCCCAGCCGCGAAGCCAGAAGCCGGCGAGGCCGGCGGGCACCATCGGCACGCGCGCGGCGCGGTCCTCGGCTCCTCGAGCGTCGCCGGGGGGTGGGGTGGTGCCGGCGAGGCTCGAGGAAACGGCGCCCGAGGTGGACCGCCCGAACAGGAGCCACGCGATGGCGATGCCGCCGAGCGAGGCGACGATCGCGACCGCCATGGTCAGGATCTCGTCACCCTGGTCGTGCTGATCGTGAGCAGCGGCGACCGTGTGCTCGGCGAAGACGCCGTCGAGGAAGCGCGTGAAGCGCGGTTGATCGCCGAGCAGCGGCGGCAGCTCGATCCAGCCGCCGGCAATCGAGAGCAAGGCCAGCACCATCAGTGGGAGGTGGATCTTCCACGTGAGGTGCCCGTGAACGTGCGTTCTCGACTCGCCGAAGAACACCAGGAAGACGAGCCGGAAGATGTAGATCGCGGTGAAGAGCGCGCCCACGATGCCGGCGAGCCACAAAACCTTGCCGGAGTCCGGCGACGACCAGGCGTGCCACAGGATGAGGTCCTTCGAGAAGAAACCGGCGGTCACCAGCGGCAGGCCCGCGAGCGCGGCACTGCCGGCGAGGAAGGTCCAGAACACGATCGGCAGCTCGCGCTTGAGTCCGCCCATCTTCCCCATGTCCTGCTCGTGGTGCAGCGCGAGGATGACCGCGCCGGCGCCGAGGAAGAGCAGCGCCTTGAAGAAGGCGTGGGTCATGAGATGGAAGACCGCGGCCGAGAACGCGCCCACGCCCAGCGCCAGGAACATGTAGCCGAGCTGGCTGATGGTGGAGTAGGCGAGCACGCGCTTGATGTCGCGTTGCACCAACGCCGAGAACCCGGCGATGAGAAGTGTCGCGGCGCCGATCACCGCGACCGCCGTCATCACCGGCGGCGCCAGCGTGAACAGCGTGTGCGTGCGCGCGATGAGGTAGACACCGGCGGTGACCATGGTGGCGGCGTGGATCAGCGCCGAGACCGGCGTCGGGCCGGCCATGGCGTCGGGGAGCCAGGTCTGGAGCGGGAGCTGCGCCGACTTCCCGACCGCGCCGCCGAGCAAGAGCGCCGCCACCGTCACCGCCAGCGTCGAGCCCGGCGTCCACTCCGCGCCAGCGCGCTCGAGCACCTGCGGGATGTCGAGGGTGCCGAGGTGCTGGACGATCAGGAAGATCCCGATCGCCATCGCGGTGTCGCCGATGCGCGTGACCACGAACGCCTTGCGCGCGGCGTAGCCGTTGACGGGGTCGCGGTACCAGAAGCCGATCAGCAGGTAGCTGCAGAGCCCGACGCCCTCCCACCCCAGATAGAGAAGGAGCAGGTTGTCGGCCAGCACCAGCACCAGCATGGCGCCCACGAAGAGGTTCATGCACGCGAAGAAGCGCGCATACGACTCGTCGTCGGCCATGTACTCGGTCGAGTAGAGGTGAATGAGGAACCCGACGCCGGTGATGACCGAGATCATCACCAGCGAGAGCGGATCGAGGGTGAACGCGACGCGGGGCGCGAGGCCACCGGAGGAGAGCCAGGTCCACACCACCTGCGTGACCGCGCCGCCGTCCGGGGGCGAGCCGAGGAAGCGCACCCACAGGATCGCGGTCACCGCCGCGGCGAGGCCGACCGACCCC
>DATAFT010000577.1:0-2909 GCA_036257295.1 Thermoanaerobaculia bacterium | reverse complement strand
CAGGTGCTGGGATCGAGCACCGTCCGCGTCTCGGTGGTGCTCGAGCCGCCCAGCTTGCAGAGCGCTGCGCCGGGTGCGCGCCCGCGCCCACGACCGGGCGCCGCTGCTACCGGCCGCTGAAACCGGCCGCTGAAAACGTCGAGCCACAGCCGTCCCCCGTCGAAGCTTCGAGACCCCGGCAGCGAGAGTGCGCATGAGCTCGATCTTCGGCACCGACGGGATCCGCGGCAGCTTCGGCACCCCGCCGATCGATCCCGACACCATCACGCGCGTCGGTTGGGCCTTGGGCCACACGTTGCGCACCCGCTCTGATCGCGTGCTGGTGGCGCTCGGCGGTGACACCCGTGACAGCACCCCCGAGGTCGCGAGCTGGGTGGAGCGTGGCCTGGTCGCCGCCGGAGCCGAGGTCGCCAACGCGGGGGTGGTGCCCACGCCGGCGGTGGCCGCGCTGGTGCGTGAGCTGGGCGCGGCAGGCGGGGTGTCGATCTCGGCGAGCCACAACCCGTGGCACGACAACGGCGTCAAGCTGTTCGACGCGCTCGGCTTCAAGTGGAGCCAGGAAGAGGAGCGGCGCCTAGAGAGCCGGCTGCGCGAGGCGCCGAGGCTCGCCACGTCCGCGGAACGCACTTCTGCGCCCGATCCCACGCTGGGCGAGCGCTACCTCGACTGTCTGCTGCGCGCGCTGCCCGCGCCGCGCGCGCTCGCGGGCCTCCACGTCGTCATCGACGCCGCCAACGGCGCCGCCTCCCCCTGGGCGCGGCGACTGTTCGAGGCGGCCGGCGCTCGCGTCGAGTCGTTTCACGACCAGCCCGACGGCGAGAACATCAACGTCGCCTGCGGCTCGACCGTGACCGAGGAGATCGCGCGCCTGGTGCGGGAGACGGGTTGCGATCTCGGCGTCGCGTTCGACGGCGACGCCGACCGCTGCATGGTCGCCGACGACACCGGCCGCATCCTCGACGGCGACGCGATCCTCTTCCTGCTGGCGCGCGACCGCATGGCGCGCGGCCTCCTCGACCCGGCACGCGTGGTGGTCACCGAGATGAGCAACCTCGGGCTCGATGCGGCGCTGCACCGCGTCGGGATCGACGTGGTGCGCTGCGGCGTCGGCGACCGCGAAGTGGTCGAGGAGATGCGCCGGAGCGGAGCGATCCTGGGCGGCGAGCAGTCGGGCCACCTGCTCGACCTCGAGCTCGGCTCGACCGGCGACGGCCTGCAGTCCGCGCTGCAGGTGGCGTTGCTGGTCGCGCGCGCCGGCGCCCCGTTGTCGCGCCTGGCGGCGCCGTTCGAGACTTTCCCGCAGACGCTCAAGAACGTCAGGGTCAGGCGCAAGGAGCCCTTGGAGCAGATCCCCGGCCTGAACGAGTTGGTTGCCGACATCCGCGGTCGCCTCGGCGACGAGGGCCGCGTGCTGCTGCGCTACAGCGGCACCGAGCCGCTGGCCCGGGTGATGATCGAGGGGCGGGACAAGGGCACCATCGAGTCGATGGCGGGAGAGATGGCGCGGCTGATCGAGCGGCATCTCGGCTGACGCGGCTCGCTACTCAGCGCCTCGCACTCCCTCTGCGCTCTCCACTCCCGGCGGCGGCCAGACCGCGAAGATCTCGAGCACGGTCGGGGTCAGCACCAGCGCGCGGCCGGCTCTCTCGGTCGCTCGGAACCACCGCAGCAGGTCCTCCGCCCTGTCGGGCGCCGCCATCTCGAGCTCGACCAGACGGGCGAGGCCGCTCTCCACGAACGCCGCCAGCCAGCGCCAGCGATCGTCTGCCGGCCCGACGCAGCTCAGGATCGGTTTCGTGTGGATGACGGAGAGTCCAGCAGCGGCGAGCATCGAGGGAAGGTCGATCGCGACGTCGGGCTCGCCACCCGCGCGTCGCCAGCTCTCCATGATCAGCGCGACGAACCGTTCGAACGGCGGGTGACGCGGCAGCATGCGCCAGGTCGCGTAGCTGGCGTACTCGTGGAAGATCGCGACGCCGCCGGGGCGAAGAACGGTGGCGAGCTTCGCGATCAGGCGCTCGGGATGGGGAACGAAGCTCGCCACCCATCGGCACCACGCGAAGTCGAACGGTCCCGGCGGCAGCGGATCGACGACGAGATCGGCTTCGAGCGTCGTCAGGTTGACGAACCCCCGCTCCTCAGCCCGAGCCGCGAGGATGTCGAGGAAACGACGCGATCGCTCGACGGCGGTCACCCGTCCGGTCGGTCCCACGAGTTGGGCCAGGTCGAGTGCCGCGTAGCCCGGACCGGCGCCCAAGTCGAGAACCGAGGCGTCGTTCGCGACGCCGGCGCGATGCCAGCAGTCGAGCGTCGTCTCGCGCCAGACCCGGTGCTGCAGGCCGAGCCGCTCGACCTCCGCGTCGCCGGTGCCGAGGACGTAGTCGCCGGTCGCAGGCACACCAGGAGCGTAAGCGAGCAGGCCGCGATGGTCCGGCCGTTTTCGGACCAGCAATCCGACGCCGCGGTCGCTCTGAGGTCCGAGTGGAAACGAGCGTCAGGAGCTCGATGCGACGGCGGAGCCAGAAGCTCGGCTATCGGGTCGCGACCACCTGTACCGCTCCCGCGAAGCGCTCGCCGGCAAGAACTCCAGCGCCGCGGTCGAAGGTCGCGAGAAGCCCCTTGTTAAGGTGCGCCAAGGCGAGCAGGTAGGCGTCCGTCACTTGCCGATGTCCCTGGAGCTTCGTCTCCAGTCCTCGCACTGCCGCCGGAAGCTGGAGGCTGTCATTTCAGTACTGATGGCCACGATGCCTGAGATTGGAGGCCAGCAGTGCGGTCGCCTCGATCGGCGGCAACGCGTCCCGCGAGAAGGCTGGGTTGGACAGAATACGGACGAAACCAATCTGAGTCAGTGAACACGTGGCCCAGCTCGCCTCGATGCCGTCGGCGAACCAGCGGTGCGCCACCTCGTG
>DATAFT010000482.1:0-4713 GCA_036257295.1 Thermoanaerobaculia bacterium | reverse complement strand
CCCGGCGTCGCCTGGGTGGCCGAGATCTATCGCCGGCACCGCGGCGCGTCGGCGGAGATCCTCGAGCGCACAGCGGCCGCCTAAAAGCGCCGTCCCGCATCCGAGTCAGCGCAGTGTCTCGAGGTAGGCCTCGATGGAGCTCGCCGTGCAGCGTGTGCAGTTCACCAGATCGACGGCGTTCCCGACCAGAACCGTGCCGGTGAATCCGAACAACCAGCGCAGCACGAGGATGCCGTCGGTGAGCGCCAGAGCCTCGCCGTTGCCGTCGACGTCGAGGCTCGGAGCGATGGTCGCCAGATGCGCCGCGACCGCCTCGTTCGAGCAGCGCTGGCAGCTCGCGAGGTCGACCGCTCCGGGCGTCAAAGCCTCTTCCGTGAAGCCGAACAGGAAGCGGAGGATCAGCACTCCGTCGGTCAGACTCGCCACCTCGGCGTCCTCGTCGACGTCGAGCGTCGGCCCGGCGTAGCGCTGGGCGAAGACGCTCCCCCGGGTGCGGAACTCGTCGAGAGTGCGCCACGTCACGACCATGTCGCCGTCGCCATCCATGGCGATCCGCGGCTCCGACTGGTCGCCGGGGGTGTAGCTGTTCACCTGAAGCTCCCCCGACGTCGGTGTCCCGTCCGTCTCGAAGGTGCGGGCGAAGACGCCGAGCCCCCCGCCGTCCTGGCTATAGCTGGCCCACGCCACGACGAAGTCACCGTCGGGCCCCATCGTGAGCGAGGGGTCCAACTGAAGGGACAGCGTCGTGACGTTGATCTGGAACTCGGTGGCCTGTGGCGATCCGTCCGCGCCGAAACGGCGGGCGAACACGCCGTTGGCGGAGCCGTCCTGCCCGAAGCTCTCCCAGGTAAGCAAGAAACTCCCGCTCTGGTCGAGGCTGACACTCGCGCCACCGTGATCGTCCGTCGTGCTCGTGTTGACCTGAAAGTCCGCCGATACCGGTGCGGCGGCCGAATCGAAGCGCCGCGCGAAGACCGAGTTGCCCGCGCCCCAGGACACGACGAAGGCGCCCTGGTCGTCGATGTCGACGTCGGGTCTCGCCTCGTTGTGGGTGGTGGAAACGTTGACCTGGAACTCCCGCCCTTGCGCGATGCCCGCGCCGTCGAAGAGCCGGCCGAACACGCCGAGAACGGCGCCGTCTTGATGCTGACTCGACCAGGTGATGACGGTGTCGCCGTCGGCGTTCGCGGCCAGCGCCGGTGTGAGCTGCTCGTTCGGCGTGTATGCGTTCACTTGGAACTCGACCGCCAACGGCACTCCAGCGTGGTCGAAGCGGCGGGCGAATACGCCGAAGTTGTCGCCGTCCTGGCCGAAGCTGGACCAAGCGACGATGAACCGGCCCTGATCGAGGATGGCGGGAACGGGTTGAATCTGGCTTCCCGATTGGTGCGCGCTGATCGCGAACTCGCCGCCGCGGGGCGTCCCCTGCCCATCGAAGAGGCGAGCGAACACCTCGTATTCGGAACCCTCGTCTCGGGCCGACCACACGACGACGAAGGAGCCGTCGTCCGCGGCCGCGACCTGCGCGGCGGTGTGCCTCTTCGCGGTGTACGAGTCGACCCGGAACTCGGCGCCCATCGGCGCCAGGGCCACGGCGGCGAGAGCGCCGGTCGCGGTGAAGCGGCGGACGGACGCCACCGCTGCCCGGGCGGCGGCAGCGGCGGCGCGCAGGAGGAGGGTCGCTGACGTCAAAGACTCTGCGGATGGTAGATATCGCAGGATCGAACGTCAATTCGCGATGGCTGTCTATCCGTCGAACCGATAGCCGAGGCCGTGCACGGTGAGGATCCAACGCGGCTTCGCCGGGTTCGCCTCGATCTTCTGGCGCAGCGACGCCACGTGTACGTCGACGGTGCGCGTGGTCGGCGTGGCGTCGTAGCCCCACACCCGATCGAGCAGCTCGTCGCGCGAGAGCACAATGCCACGCCGTTCGATGAGGTAGGCGAGCAGCTTGTACTCGAGCGCCGACAGCGCGACCGCCTCACCCGCGCGATGCACCTCCGCCTTGCGGAAGTCGACCCGCACGTCGCCGAAGGCGTAGGCGCCCGGACCCGCGAGCGCTCGACCGGAGCGCCGCAGCAACGCCTCGACGCGCGCGAGCAGCTCCATCATCTCGAACGGCTTGGTGAGGTAGTCGTCGGCGCCGAGCTTCAGCCCCACCACCTTGTCGGTGAGCTCGGCGCGCGCGGTGAGCATCAAGATCGGCGTGTCGACGCCTTCGCGCCGCAGGTCGCGGCAGACGTCGAGACCGTTGCGCTTGGGCAGCGCGATGTCGAGCACGACCAGATCGAACGAGCCGGCGCGCGCCGCTTCGAACGCCGCGTTGCCGTCGGTGGCGACCTCGACCTCGTGACCCTCGCTGCGCAGACGATCCGACAGCGTGAGGACCAGCCCCGGCTCGTCCTCGACCACGAGGATCCGCCGCTTCGGTGTCGCCTCCACGTCGCGGTCCGGCCGGCTCAAGACGCCGTCCTGGGAGCCGACGCCGCCTGCGGCGCCGCCTCGATCGGCGCGGCGTCGGGCGCGGGCTCGGGTGGCGCGGCGAGCAAGGTGATCACGAACGTGACTCCGCGGCCGGCATCGCCGTCCTCGATCTCGATGGTTCCACCGAGCGACTCGACCACGCTCTTGGTGACGGCCAGGCCGAGCCCGGTGCCGTGGAGGTGCAAACCGGCGGCGTCCGGACCGCGATAGAACGGCTCGAAGACGCGCCGGCGATCCGATCTCGCGATGCCGGGTCCGCGATCGCGCACGCGCAGCGCGACGCGTGCCCGTCCGTCGTCGCCGCTCGGCGCCGGCTCGATCTCGATGCCGAGCCAGCGACCGGCTTCGCCGTACTTGAGCGCGTTGCCGATGACGTTGTCGAGGGCGCGGCGCAGCGCGTCGGGCTCGGCGAGCGCCCGCGAGGTGTGCACGGATTGGCGCCGGTCGATGACGAAGCCTTTCTCGTCGATGGTGAAGCGGTGGTCCTCGATCACGCGATCGACGATCTGGCCGAGATCGACTGGCTCGACCGGGCGAGCGCGGCGACCGGTGGCGGCGGAGCCGGCGAAGTCGAGGACCTGCGCCACCAGCGCGCCCAGGCGATGCGTCTCTCCTTTGATCAGACCGCCGTAGCGGCGGATCTGTTCGGGCTCGCGCACCACGCCGTCGGCGAGATTCTCGGCCGCCGACGCGATCGAGGCGAGCGGTGTGCGCAGCTCGTGGGTGATGCCGGCGATCAGCTCCATCTCGCGGCGCGCCAGGCTCTGGGCGCGGCGCGCCGAGAGCAGGAGGAGCGCCGAGGTAGCACCCAGGAGCGCGATCACCGCGAGGCCGACGCCAAGGTTGCGCCGGCGTAAGCGCGCCACCGCGGCGTCGAGCGCTCCTTCGCGTCGAGCGAGGACCAGCGCCCACGAGCCGGAGTCGGGGGGACCACCGCCCCAGCTCGTTCCGCGGCCGCCGGCGCCCGTTCTCGGCGGCGGCGAGCGGCGGGAGCTATCGAGCCGTTGCCGTGCCTCGGGCTCGTCGAAGAATGGTTTGAACCCCTGCGCTCTCAGCTCCGGATAGAAGCGCAAGCCGAGCATCGGACGGACGGCGACGTCGCTATCGGGATGGCGCGCTCGATCGTCGAGCGGGCCGGTGGCGAACACCGGATCGCCGCGCCGGCCGCGATCGAGCACCCAGGCGTCGGTCTCCTGATTCTCGGAGCCGAGGTGCAGCTCGATGAGTGCGGGCAAGACCGACTGCGAAATGACGTCACGGTCGAGCGCGACGATGACCGGGCCGCGCGCCTCGGACGCTTCACGCTCGCCGCTGCGCCCCGAACGAGCCGGACGCCGCTGCGGCAGGACGAGCGCCGGCGCCGACGCGAAGACAGGGCCGTGAGAGCCGCGGGAGTGCGCCGTCGAATCGCGAGATCCGAACGGCGGCCGGGAGGTCGCCAACCGATCGTTCGCGAACCGATCGGCGAGGTTGGCCAGCTCCGCGGGCCAGGCCGCGGGCACCAACGTCCGCGAGATCGGGTCGAGCTTCGACAGCCCGCTGCCCGTATCGGCGCCGGTACTGTCCGCATCGACCACGTACACCGCTTCGATGAGCCGCGGCTCGAGCGCGGTAGCGCTCCAGCGCTCCCAACCGTCGGCGAGCGCTTCCGCGAGCGGTTGGGCCGCGTCGCGCGGCGGCTGGAAGGCGACGAACGCGCGGAACACCTCGCGGTCGAAATCGTCGGCGATGCGATCGGCCGCGTTTCCCAGTTCGCGGCGTATGCGCTCGCGCGCCGCGACGGTGACCTCGCCCACCCAGTGGAACTGGAGCAGCGTGAGCAGCACCAGGAGCACGGTCATCGCCGCGGTGGCGACGACGAGCATCGGCGATCCCAGTCGTGACGACCAGCGCGACGGCGCTGTCATTGAACGCGAGCGGTCATTGCGGTCAGTGTAGTACGCGATCGATGAAGTGAATGGCTGGCTTTACATCTCTTACTTCGACTTTGCCAGGGCCGCATATCGTCCCCCTTACAACGGTTACAAACAGTTTTCTTCGGCTTGAGGACTGGCGGCGGTCCTCCGCCTACGATGTCTTCGACTCGCGGGGCACAACCGCGACAGCAAGGAGAAATCAACGATGAGAAGCAAGACGATGATCCTCGCCGCCCTCGCGGTGGCGGCGCTGCTGGCCGCTCTGGTGCCGGTAGCCTTCGCGCAGCCGCCGGGAGGCTCGCACGGCATGCAC
>DATAFT010000464.1:0-4083 GCA_036257295.1 Thermoanaerobaculia bacterium | reverse complement strand
TAGGTGGCCGGATTCGAGCGCGGCGTGCGACCGATCGGGCTCTGGTCGATCGCGATCACCTTGTCGATGTGCTCGAGCCCCTGGATCTCGCGGTGCTCGCCGGGCGGGTCCTCGGCGCGATAGAAGTGACGCGCCAGCGCGCGAAAGAGCACGTCCTCGACCAGGCTCGACTTTCCCGAGCCCGAGACGCCGGTGACGACGGTGAAGCTGCCGAGCGGGATCTCGACGTCGATGTCGCGCAGGTTGTTGTGGCGCGCGCCGACGATGCGCAGGCGCTCGCCGTTTCCTTCGCGGCGGCGCGGCGGCACCGGAACCAGGAGCTCGCGGCGCAGGTATTTCGCGGTCAGCGAGTCGGAGCGCGCGAGCACGTCGGCGAGCGGACCTTCCCCCACCACCGCTCCGCCGTGCACGCCGGCGCCGGGCCCGAGGTCGATCAGCCAGTCGGCGCTGCGGATGGTCTCCTCGTCGTGCTCGACCACCAGCACGGAGTTGCCGAGATCGCGCATGCCTTCGAGGGTCTGCAGCAGGCGCGCGTTGTCGCGTTGATGCAGACCGATCGACGGCTCGTCGAGCACGTAGAGCACGCCCTGGAGCTTGCTCCCGATCTGGGTGGCGAGACGGATGCGCTGGCTCTCGCCGCCCGAGAGGCTCGCCGAGGAGCGATCGAGCGTGAGATAGCCGACGCCGACGTCGTCGAGAAAGCCGAGCCGGTCGCCGATTTCCTGCAGCACCTTGTCGGCGATCTGACGCTCCTTGTCGCCGAGGTCGAGCGTCGCCACCACGCGCCGCAGGTCGGCTACCGACATCGTGGTGAGCTCGTCGATGGCGCGGTCGGCGACCTTGACCGACAGCGCCTCGCGCCGCAGTCGGCGCCCACCGCAGCCGGCGCACGGTTGAATCGACATGTACTTCTCGATCTCGGCGCGCACGCTTGCCGACTCGGTGTCGCGATAACGGCGCTGGAGCATCGGCACCACGCCTTCGTACGATCCCTTCCAGGTGTAGGTCGAGCGCTTGCTGCCGATCTTGAACTCGAGCTCCTTGCCGGCGAGGCCGTGGAGCACGGCTTGGCGCGCGGCCTCGGGCAGGTCGCGCCACGGCGTGTCGGGAGAGAAGCCCATCGCGCGCCCCAGCGTGCGGATCATCGACAGCCGCCACGAGGAGCCGGTGCCGTTGCGCCACGGCGCGAGCGCGCCGCCGTCGATCGACGCCGCCGGATCGGCGATCAGCTTCTCCTCGTCGATGCGGCGCAGCGTGCCGAGACCGGTGCACTCCGAGCACGCGCCATAGGGGCTGTTGAACGAGAAGAGTCGCGGCGTCACCTCGGTGAGGCTCGCGCCGCAGTCGACGCACGAGTAGCTCTGCGAGAGGATCTCCTCCGGCATTCCCGCCACCGCGACGATGACGAGGCCGGACCCGACCGCGAGCGCGGTCTCGAGCGAGTCGGCGAGGCGCTGGCGCAGGCCTTCCTTCACCACCACGCGATCGACCACGATCTCGATCGAGTGCTTCTTCTGTTTGTCGAGCCGCGGTAGATCGCCGGTCAGCTCGATCGTCTCGCCGTCGACCCGCGCGCGCAGGAAGCCCTTCTTCGCCAGCTCCTGGAGCTGGCGGCGGTACTCACCCTTCTTGCCGCGAACGAAGGGCGCGTAGAGCGTGAGCCGGGTCCCTTCGGGCAGCGCCAGGATGCGGTCGACCATCTGCTGCACGGTCTGCGGACGGATCGGCTTGCCGCACTCGGGACAGTGCGGTCGCCCGATCGAGGCGTAGAGGAGTCGCAGGTAGTCGTGGATCTCGGTGACGGTGCCCACGGTCGAGCGCGGGTTGCGCGACACCGACTTCTGCTCGATCGAGATCGCGGGCGACAGGCCCTCGATCGAGTCGACGTCGGGCTTCTCGACCTGGTTCAGGAACTGGCGCGCATACGCCGACAGCGACTCGACGTAGCGGCGCTGTCCTTCGGCGAACAGGGTGTCGAAGGCGAGCGAGGACTTGCCCGACCCGGAGACCCCCGTGATGACGACCAGTCGGTCACGTGGGATCTGGAGCGAGAGGTTCTTGAGGTTGTGCTGGCGAGCGCCGCGGACGACGATCCAATCCATGACGAGACAAGCAGTGTAGCAGAGGCGGCAATCAGGCGGAAGTCAGGGCCGTGGTCGTTTACCACGGCCCTGACTTCTGATGCTGTTGGGCGCCGAGGACGGCGCCTGGCGCGGAGGACCGCACCCCCGGTGTCCAGCGCCGGTCAGTCGGACGCTCGACCCACCGCTTGCTTGCGGGCCTGGTCCATCTCTCGATCGAGCTCCCGCTCGCGCTCGCGCTCGCGCTTGTCGTGCAGCTTCTTGCCCTGCACCAGCGCGATCTCGACCTTGATCCAGGAGCCGCGGGCGAGGACCCGGAGCGGCACGACGGTCAGGCCCCTCATTTGCACCTTGCTGCCGAGCCGCTCGATCTCGCGCCGTTTGAGCAGGAGCTTGCGAGCCCGCTCCGGCTCGTGATTCTGGCGGTTGCCGTGGGTGTACGGACCGATGTGGGCACGCACCAGCCAGGCCTCGCGATCACGCAGCTCGACGAACGAGTCCTTGAGCTGCACCTTGCCGTCGCGGGCGGACTTCACCTCGGTGCCGGCGAGTTGGAGGCCCGCCTCGAGGGTCTCGAGAATGTGGTAATCGTGGTGCGCCCGCCGGTTCTGCGCCAGCACCAGCACGCCCGCCTCCGGCTTGGCCATGCCGGCAAGGATACGCCGGTCCTCAGGGGAGGCCGACTATGCCAGTCGAGCGACGCGCAAAAGACTCACGACTGTCTCTTTTCCGATACAAACGGCCGTCCGAGCTAGCTGGGAGCCACCTGACGCGCCTCGCCACACGGGAGAATAAAACCTTTCACTTTCAGTAAGTTACGTGCACGGTGCGCAGCTCGTGCACCGCAGTGGCACGGACCGTGCTCAATGACTTCGCTTCGATGACCAACAAGCCCGACGACTTCTTCGTCCAGAAGACGATTGCCCGCCCGGTGTCTGTCAGCGGGATCGGTATCCATACCGGCCGCGAGGTCCGCCTCGCGCTGCGGCCCGCCCCCGCCGACACCGGTGTCCGCTTCCGCCGCACCGACTGCGGAGTCGAGATGCCGGCGCTCGCGAGCTACGTCAGCTCGCTCGAGCTCGCCACCACGCTCGGGCGCGACGGCGCGCAGGTATCGACCGTCGAGCACCTGATGGCTGCCATCCAAGTCCTGGGCATCGACAATCTGCAGATCGAGATCAACGGACCCGAAGTGCCGATCCTCGACGGATCGGCGCTCCCCTACATGCGCTTGCTCGAAGCGGCCGACTTGCAACCGCAGCGGGCGCTGCGGCGCATCGTCGCCATCATCGCGCCGATCGAGATCCAGCAAGGCGGCGGCCGCTCGATCAGCATCACCCCCTATCCCGGCCTGCGCGTCTCCTATGGGATCGACTTCGGCGACCAGGCCATCGGTGCCCAGTCGATCGACGTCGAGGTCACCCGCGAGGGCTTCGAGCGCGAGCTGGCTTCGGCCCGCACCTTCGCGCTACTGCGTGACGTGAAGCGGATGCTCGAGCGCGGCCTCGCCCTCGGCGGCGACGAAAGCAACTGTGTCGTCTTCGACGAGGACGGACCGATCAACACCACGCTGCGCTTCGCCAACGAACCGGTGCGCCACAAGGCGCTCGATGCCGTAGGCGATCTCGCGCTCATCGGCTCTCCGATCTGGGGCCACCTCACCGTCGAGCGCGGCGGCCACGCGCTGCACATCGCGCTGCTCGAGGCCCTGCGAGCGCGGCCGGAGTGCTGGACCTGGGTGGCCGGCGAGACCATGCCGATCCCCGCCCGCGCGGTCAAGACTGGCAGCATCGCGATCCCGCTACCCGCCGACGCCTGAGCTTCGATTCGATAGCAGCGCAGCACGCGCCGCAGGCGGCCGTCGACTCGGTGACGTCGCCAGCCACCAAGGGTGGTAGGTTGCTTTCCGCCCCATGAAGATCCGCGTCATTCCCGCCGAGGGCGACGCCTTCGAGCTCGAGATGAAGGAGGGCTCGATCATCGTCGGTCGGTCCTCGACCGC
>DATAFT010000404.1:0-5709 GCA_036257295.1 Thermoanaerobaculia bacterium | reverse complement strand
CGCGGCCGAGGACTTGGAGCGATTCCGGGCGCGGCGCGGTCACTCGCCCGAGGTGATCCTGCAGAGCGGCGACGGCGGCGCCCGCATCGTCTACGGCAAGCCGTTCTTCTACGCGTTGGCGATCGCGCCACTGGTGCGAGTGCTGGGCGAGCGGGGAGCGACGCTCGCCAACGCGATAGCGCTCGCCATCGCCGCGCTCCTCTCGGCTCGCGCGTTGACCAGGCGCGGAGAGAAGTGGGGACCGCTGTGGATCGCCGTGGCGTTGTTCGCGTCGGTCACGTTCGGCCACGTCTACTGGATCCATCCCGACCTCTTCTTGATGGCGTGCACCGCGTGCGGTCTCGCGCTCGCGCACCTGCTGCGCTCGCCGCCGCCGTCCGCTGCCGCGCGGGTTCCCTCCGGCCGATTCGCGCTGGCGTGGGGCGTCGCGGGCGCTCTGCTGGTCGTGCCGGGGGCCTGGCGCCCGCCGTACCTCCTGCTTCTCGTCCCCGGGTTGTATCTCGCACTGGGCGCCGATCGATCGGCGCGCGCTCGATCGACCATCGCGTTCGTCGCTGGCGCCGCGCTGCTCGCGGTGGTCTGCGTCGGCGGGCAGGAGCTCGTGTCGGGAAACTGGTCCCCCTACGGCGGCGAACGCCGGGGGTTCTCCGATCTCGAAGGTTTCCCCGGCGTCGACTTCCCCGCGGCGGAGTGGTCGCAGCGAGTCGAGGGCAAGGGCAACACTTCGTGGCTCGGGGACGAGACGCTCGAGGTCAGCGAGTCACCGTCCTTAGCCGGCTGGAACCTGGCGTATCTCGTCGCCGGGCGCACCGTCGGCCTGCTGCCGTACTTCCTGCCGGCATTGGTGGCTCCGCTCCGCCGTCGCAACAGTCGATCCACCCGCATCGAGGTCGTGGTCGGTCTGGTGATCCCGTTCGCACTGATGCTGCTGCGGCCCTTCAACTTCTACGGCGGCGCCGGCGCGGTAGCCAATCGCTATTTCCTGCCGGTGTTCCCGCTGTTCTGGTTTGGAGGAGCCGGGCTGGTGCGGTGCCTCGCCACGACGGTGGTGGCGGCACCGTTCGTGTTGCCGCTGTGGCTCGCGCCGGCGGCGTATCCGATCGTGCCGGGCGAGGGGTACCGCTACGTCTCCGAGGCCGCCCTTCGCCTGCTGCCGGTCGAGACCACGCAGCGCCACGTCAAGGCCGAGGGCCGCCCCGACGTGCTGATCGGCGATCTCTGGGTCCGCTTTCTCGACGGTGGTCTCACCGTCGAGCCCGGCGCGGCGGCCGACACGCTCGTGCTCGCGCCGGATCGCGCCGCGGAGATCCTGGTCGGGCGGGCATCGCCGCTCACCGGAGTGGTGATCGAAGCGCTCGACGATCCTCCCACTCCGCTCCGCGCCACCGGACCGGGAACGACGGAGCCGAGCGCGGCGTCGCCCAAGCTCATTCTCCGTTTCGAACGCGCCACCGCGCGACATCCGATGTGGTGGACCGACGATGACTTCTGGCTCTACCGCATCGAGATCGAGGCGACGGCGGCGCCGGGCGGAAGCGTTCCTCTACGCTTGAGACCGATCGTGGACGGAGTAGATACGATGGCCTCCCCGTGAGTCGCAGCGTCCGTCTGGCTTTCGCCGCGCTCACGACCTTCCTGGCGTTGCTGCCTCTCACGCTCGCCAAGCCCGGTCTTCCGGTCAACCTGAAGGCGGACGAGCCCGCCTACTACCTGATGGCGAGAAGCCTCGCCAGCGACCACGACCTGCGTCTCGAGGTCAAAGACGTCGATCGTGTGTTCGAGGAGTTCCCGCTCGTCCCCGCCAACAATCTGATCGTCATGAGCGACGACGGATGGCGGACCGTCTACTTCAGCAAGCCGTTGCTCTACCCGCTGCTGGGCGCTCCGTTCGTCGCCGCGCTCGGCGCCAACGGGCTGCTGTTCCTCAACATGCTGCTGGTGGCGGCGATGGTGTGGATGGGAGCGACATACCTGCGCAGACACAACGACGACGGGATCTCGCTTCTCGTCGCCGGTGCGTTCACCGTGCTGTCCTGCGGCTTCGCCTACGCCTTCTGGATCCACACCGAGATCTTCTGCATGACCGCGGTAGCCGCCGCCTGCTTCCCGGTGATGGGGGCGAGCGAGCGGGAGCGCCGCGTCTCGCTGCTCGCGCCGCTCGCGTCGGGTGCGGCGCTGGCGCTCGCCGCCTACAACAAGCCGATGTACGGGCTGCTCGGCGCTGCGCTGCTACTCCCGGTGTGGCGCGGCTGGCGCTGGCGCGGCGTGCTGAGCTGGGCCGCCGGAGCGGCGGCGACGCTGGGAATGACCGGGCTCCTCGCGGTCGCACTGACCGGCAGGCCGACGCCGTATCTCGGCTCGCAGGCCCGCGCCGGCATCAGCATCTGCTCGCAGGGAAAGCTCCCGATCGAGCCCGATCCGGTCGCGGCCGCACCGGTTTCCGCGGCCGCTGCCAAGGGCGCAGCGGCGACCGCCGCCGGCGGCGGCGCGCCTCCGCCGCGGCTCAACTGGGGATTCGTTCTGCGCCCACCCTCGATCGACCTTCGCGAACTGGCCGAGAATGCCGCCTACTTCCTGTGGGGACGGCACACCGGCTTCTTTCTCTACTTTCCGTTCGGCGTTCTCGCGGTGGTGCTGTTCGCCATCGACGGCGCGCGCGATCGCGAGCGCTGGCTGCTGCTCGCCGCGTTGGCGGCGATCGCTCTCTACTTCCTGGTGTTCATCCCGGTGAACTGGCAAGGCGGCGGCGGCTTCATCGGCAACCGCTACTACGCGCCCCTGTACCCGGCGTTCCTGTATCTCGTGCGTCGAGTACGACCGACCTTCCTGGTGCTGCCGGCGACGGTGTCGGCGAGTCTGTTCCTCGGGCCGCTGCTGTTGTCTCCGTTCGGCGCCGCGGTGCCCGAGCCGACGCTGCAGTCGCACGTGCGCAACGCGCCGTTCCGGTTCTTCCCGCTCGAGCTCTCGCTCAAGAACATGCCGGGGTACGAGGGATTCCCGCTGGGCGACGCGCGCCTCCTCGCGCGCCGCGATCAGATCGTTCCGCTCGGAGAGTCGATGTGGCTGCGCGGCTCCGATCGCGTCGAGGTCTGGATCGAGAGCGCGACTCGCGTCGAGCGGCCCACGCTCCTGCTCGAGAGCTTCGGCCGCAATCGGGTGACAGTCACTCTCAACGACTCGAGCGAGTCGATCGAGTTCGCCGGCCCGGGCGAGCAGCACAAGGTCGTGCTACGTCCGTCGCGTCCGACCCGACGACGATTCCGCGACGGCACGGAGTCCTGGGTCTACCGCCTGGTGGTGCACTCGGCCGGGGGCTCGATCGTGAGCTGGACGCGCGGGCGCACGGCGCGCGGCTGCGGCGAGTATCGGTTCGAGGATCCCAAGACGGAGTCGTTCTTCGCCGGCGCTGCCCTCACCTATCTGGGCGACGCGGATCATCACGAAGTCGATCTCTTCAACCCTGCCTGGGGCGAGCTCACGATCCCCGCCCGCGTGACCGCGGGATCGGTGTTCGACGTCGACACCGTGGTCACCAACGCCAGCCCTCACCCCTGGCGCGCCACTGGCTCGGCCCGCATCCACCTCTCGTACCACTGGCTCACCCCGGACGGCGTCGTTGTTGTCGTGGACGGCCGTCGCACCGATCTGCCGGAGACGGTCGGTCCCGGCGAGACGGTGCGCGTCAGCCAGACGATCGAAGCGCCCGGGGAGCCCGGCTCGTACCTGCTCGAGATCGACCTCGTCTACGAGCATGTCGCCTGGTTCGCGCAGCGCAACGGAGGCCGCACCCACCGGGGCCCGGTCGAAGTCGTGGCCTCGTCCGAGGCCGAGTGATCACGGGGTTTCGCACCCCGCCGAAGCAGGGATCTCCCGATGGACGCGGCCGCCCGCGCCGGGTCTACTAGGAAACAGGTAGCCCTTCGGGAGGGGGGAGACGTGCGGGCCCTGCGTTCGGCGGTAACGCGCGATGCACGCGACATTCGAGCCAGCGCAGCCCAACCACCCCGCTCGTGCGCGATCGACCTCGATCGCCTGGATCACGCGCGTTGCCGGACTCGCCGTCATCTATGTCGTTACCGGCAGGATCAGCTTAGCGTTCGCGTCTCTCCATCAGAGCGCCTCCCCGGTGTGGCCGCCGAGTGGCATCGCCCTGGCGGCGGTGATCCTCTACGGCGCTCGCGTATGGCCGGCGATTTTCGTCGGTGCGTTCCTGGTCAACGTGCTGACGATCGACTCGGCACTCGCCTCGATCGGTATCGCGGCCGGCAACACGCTGGAGGCGTTGGTGGGCGGTTGGCTGGTGGCGCGATTCGCGCGCGGCTCGGAGGCGTTCGAGACCGCGAGCACGGTGCTGCGATTCGTCTTCTTCGGCGGCCTGGTCGCGCCGATCGTGAGCGCCACGTTCGGCGTCGCCAGCCTCGGCCTCGGCGGCCTCGTCGAGTGGGAGCGGTTCGGTCCGATCTGGCTCACCTGGTGGATCGGCAACATGGTCGGCGTGATTCTGGTCGCGCCCATTCTGTTGATCTGGAGTGGCGCGCGCCCGCGCGACCGCCGCGATCTCGCCATGCTCGGCGAGACCGCGGCCGCGGTGGCGGTGGTCACGCTGGTGGCCCTTCTCGTGTTCGGCGGAGTGCTGCCTCCTCCGTTCGACCGCTATCCGAGCTTCTTCATCTGCTTCCCGCCGCTGCTGTGGCCGGTCTTCCGTCTGGGTCGGCCCGGCACGGTGGCGGCTCTCGGCGCGCTCGCCGGCGTCGCGCTGGCCGGCACCGTCGCCGGACACGGTCCCTTCGCGCAGTTCGATCTGAACACCTCGTTGCTGCTGGTGCAGCTGTTCACCGGCACCATCGCCGTGATGAACCTGGTGCTGGCGTCGTTGGTGGGCGAGCGCAGCCGAGCCTCGGTGGCGTTGCGGCGCAACGAGCGTGAGCTATCGAGCCAGCTCCACGAGATCGAGGACCTCTATCGCACCGCGCCGGTGGGCTTGTGCCTGCTCGACCAGGACCTGCGATACGTCCGCATCAACTCCTGTCTCGCCGAGATCAACGGGCTGCCGGTGAGCGCACACCTCGGGTGCACCGTACGCGACGTGGTTCCCGATCTGGCCGATCGCGCCGAAACCTTCATGCGTGAGGTCCTCGCCACCGGACGACCGGTGCTCGACCACGAGATCGAGAGTCGAGACGAGATCAGGCCCGGCGTGAAGCGCTCCTGGCTCGAAAGCTACTACCCTGTGCGCGGCGTCGACGGCATGGTCGATGGCGTGAGCTGCGTGGTGCAGGACATCACCGCGCTCAAGGAGGCGGAGACGCTGGCGCGCGCGGAGCGGCGTCTGGAGCTCGAGGCCCAGGCGCACAGTCGGGTCGAGGCCGAGGTCGCCGCCGCGGTCGAGAGCGAGCGGCTGCGGCTGGGAACGGAGCTGCACGAGGGCCTCGGCCAGGAGCTCGCAGGCATCGCCTATCTGATGGCCGCGCTGCACCGGACCCTGCGCGGCGCCGCCTCCGAGCAGGCCGCCAGCGAGGCGATGCGGCTCGAGGACATGATCACGCGCTCGATCGAACGCACCCGGGTGCTGGCCAAGGCGTTCTACCCGGTCGAGATGGAGACGCTGGGTCTGGTCGGCTCGCTCGAGGAGATGGCCTACAACGCGATGCGGTCGTTCGACGTCCGGTGTCGCGTCCACGCCGATCTGGAGTCCGGAACCTCGGATCT